>NZ_SHKY01000002.1 GCF_004217545.1 Krasilnikovia cinnamomea | reverse complement strand
GCCCGGCCCGGCAGCAGCCACGACCCGTCCGCCGCCTGCTCGATCACCGGCTCCGGCAGGTCGTCCTCGTCGACGATCTCCCCGACAAGTTCCTCGGCCACGTCCTCCAGCGTGACCACGCCGGCGAAGCCGCCGTACTCGTCCACCACGACCGCCAACTGCCGGTGCGCGCCTTTGAGTCGTTCCAACACCGCCGGCAGTGGCGCGGACTCCGGCACCAGCACCGGCGCCGCCGCCAGCGCACCCACCGCGGTGGTGCCGCGGTCGGCGGGTTCGAGGGCGACCACGTCCGCGATCGACACCACGCCGACCACATCGTCGACGCCGTCGCCCAGCACCGGGAACCGGGAATGACCGGTCTGCAGCAGCGTCACCACCCGCAGCGCCGGATCACCGACACCCACCGTGACCACATCCACCCGCGGGCGCATCACCTCACCGGCGGTACGGACCCGAAAATCCAGGCCATGGTCCAACAGCCGCGCGGCCCGCGCGTCCAACCCGCCGTGGGTGTGCGCCGCGGCGATGATCCGGTCCAGATCCTCGGTCGTGGCACCCTGCGGCAACTCCTCCACCGGCTCGATGCCCACCCCGCGCAGCAGCCGGTTCGCGGCGGCGTCGAACACCCGGATCACCGGACCCGCCACCGTCAGGTACAGCAGCGTCGAGCGGGACAACACCCGGGCCAGGGCCTCCGGCTGCGCGATCGCCAGATTCTTCGGCGCCAACTCACCCAGCACCATCTGCACCACCGTGGCGAACAGCAACGCCACCACCATGGACACCGACGCGCTCGCCGCCGCCGACCAGCCCGCCGCGCCGAGCAACTCGGCCGTGCCCCGGCCCAAAAACGGCTCGGCCACATACCCCGCCAACAGGGCGGTCACGGTGATGCCCACCTGCGCGCCGGACAGCACGAACGACAACTGCTGCGTCACCCGCAACGCCCGCCCGGCGGCGGTGTCCCCGCCGTCGGCCAGCACCCGCAGCCGGGCCCGGTCGACCGCCACGTAGGCGAATTCCTGGGCCACGAAATACCCGGTCACGGCCGTCAACAGCACAATCGACAGCACCCCGACGGCGATCAGCACGAAGGCTCCCCGCCCCCAGTGCACGCCCTATGTCGGACACTCAGCCGGGTCAAGCCCGGCCCGGTACTACAGCCTTCGACCGTACAATCAGACACAAACCGCACAGTAGCACGTGCAACTGTATGGTTCCTGAACGAGCGACACCCGGGGGAGGGAACACGTATGAGGCTGCTCCGCATCGGCGAACTCGCCCAGCAGGCCGGCGTCAGCACCCGCACCGTCGACTACTACACCAGCCTCGGCCTGCTCCAGCCGGCAGAACGCACCGACGGCGGCTACCGCCTCTACCACCCCGCGACCGCCGACACCATCGACACCATCCGACAGCTGGAAACACACGGCATCAGCCTCGACGCCATCGCCGACGCGATCAACCATCACGGCCGCGGCGACCTGACCACGACCCTGGCCCACCTCGCCGACGGCCTCACCGCACTGCAGGAAACCGCCCACAACGCACCCCACGCCCAGGCCCTGCTCACCCTGATCAGCAGCCGCGCCCACGCCCTCATCGATCTCGCCCAGACGATCGTCGACTCGCCGATCGTGTGACAACCGGACAGCAGCGACACCCAGCGTCGGGCTACGGCCGTCGAAGCCGACGCTGTGCAGTTCCTTGTCGTCGACGCCTTCCACGGCGTCGCCCGGGACGGGGCGGCCTGGCCGGGTCACGGCTGCGAATCGGTGGCGTCGAGGTATCCCGCATCCCGGTGACGATCCAGTCGAAGGCGACCCGTCCGGGCCCGGAAAGCCCGTCGCGGGCGGCGGCCATCACCTCCCGTAGCCGGGCATCGACGTCGGGCCCGTCGGGGTCGCCGCCTTCTGCGGTGATCTCGTCGCGGATCTCGGCGCGGGTGCTCAGCACCGCGTCGACCCAGCCGGCGAAGGCATCCGCGACGGCGGTCGCCGCGGGATGGGCCGTCGGACTGTCGGCAGGCATCGATGTCGTCCTCTCCAATCGGGGGCCCTCGCCGTCGACGGCCTGGTGGCGGCCAGACCGAGTGCCCGGGCTGCCGGGGGACTCGAGCTGGCACGGCCGCAGCCGCAAACGAGCCGTTCCAGGCGCGGGCATCGGTGATCACGCCGCGGCGGCGGCCGGCTCGGTGACGGCGCCCTGCGGGTCGGGGTCGGGTCGCGGGCCGCGGGTGTAGTCGAGCCGTTCATTCATCTTCAATATCCACCGGCCGTAGAGGGCCACGTGCGACCAGAAGAGCGGGTCAGGGCGCGCCGGTCGTCGTCGGTCATGCGGTCGGCCCACTCGGGTTCGGACAGTACGTGGTCGATGAGCCGGGTGTTGATCAAAACGAGGGAGGATTGCAGCAGGTGCAGGGCGAGCATGGAGATCTCCTGGTGCTCGCGGTCCGGGCCGGTCAGTTCGGCGTCCTTGCCGTAGAAGATGGCCGTGTTGCCGCTGTTCCACTGCTCGACGACCTGTAGCCCGCCGTGAATCTCCCGGCGCAGCGCCTCCGATGACAGGTACTCGCAGATGAAGATCGTCCGGATGGCCCGGCCGAGTTCCTCGATCGCCGCGTAGGTGGGGTGTTTCGGGCCGCCCCGGGTGAACCGGCGTAGCACCTGCTCGGCTTCGGCGGTGCCCAGCTGCAACGCCCGCGCGTATTTGATCATCTGGTCGTACTGCTGGTTGATCAGGTCCCATTTGATCGGCCGGGACAGCACCGTCTCCAGGCCCGGGTAGGTGGCGCCGTCGCCGGGCCGGTACAGCCGGGCGGAGCCGATGTTCTTCAGCCGGGGCAGCAGCCGGTAGCCGAGCAGGTGGCAGAACGCGAACCCGACGATGCTGGCGCCGTGCGTGTCGGTGTAGTTCGCCTCGATCGCCGAGTCGATGTCGGCGGCGTGCCGGATCAGGCCCTCCATCATCGCCGCGACTTCCGACGACGAACACGTCTTGACCTGCGAATACACGCAGACGCTCTTGCGTTCGACGTGCCAGTAGATCATGATGCCGGGACCGCCGTAGCGGGCGTGCCATTCGGTGTTGAGGTTGGCGTCCCATGATCCGAACTTCTTCGAGTCCGAGGCGCAGGCCGTCCCGGTGCCCCACCAACGCTGGTCCCGGCTGGCGAAGGTGTCGTTGACCACCGCGGCGACGGCCCGGCGCAGCCCGTCGCGGTTGACGTACAGCTTGCGGGTCCGGCGCAGCTGGGCCTCGCTCAGGCCGTGGTCGCCGGCCGCGGCGATCCGTTTCACCCCGACGTTGGTGCCGAGCCCATACAGGACAAGGAGCAGGCGTACGCGGAGTTCGTCGCGGCCGAGGTGCTCCCGCGACGCCAGGGAGGTGAACTCGCCGTCGCAGCCGGTCAGCCAGAACGTCTCCTTGGCGATGTCGAGCAGGTCGACGACACCCCACCGGCGCACCAGTTCGGCCTTCAACTCCACCAGCGTCGGCGGTTCGGGCAGCGCGGCCAGCCGCGGCACGGAAATCCATACCTGGTTGCGGCGGGTGGTGACCCGGACCCCGCCGGTGGTGCCGTCGCGCAAGCCGGTCGCCAGGCCGGCCAGCGCGGCGTCCAGGCGGGCTTTGACGGTGTCGGTGAACACGGTCGGGTCGGTGGGCTGGGCGATCTCGGCGTAGTGCACGTCACGGGCCAGGTCGAAGTCCCGCGGCAGGTCCGCCTCCGGGTCGCGCCACTTGCCCGCCCCGTGGACCCAGATCTCGCGGCGGCGGATCGCCGCCGACAGGGCGCTGAGCACGCACAACTCGTACGAGGTGCGGATGATCTTGCCGGACTTGTTGTAGATCGCCTCCCGCCAGTCGGCAGGCACCACCCCGTCGATCGGGATGACCTCGGCCGCGTCGTACGGCTGCTTCGGCCGGTCGGCGTAGCGGCGCAGCAGGTCCACCGCGTCCATCACCGGCCGGTACGCGGTGTTGTTACACCGAAAATCCATGCTGGACAGCACCTGCGGCAGCATCCGCCGGTAGTAGTTGGAGTACGACGACTCCAGCACGGTCCGGACCTTCGCCTTCATCGCGTTCTTGTTCGCCTTCGCCTCGGCGACCAGCGCCCGCAACGTCTGTTCCCCGCCGTCGACCGCCGGATAGACCGCCTCCCGCACGGTCGCGTCGGGATGCTCGACGGCGGCCTCCGCGACCTTGAACAGGATGCCCTCCTTGCCCAAAACGCGGCGGATCTCCGCCTCCACCGTCTTGTTGACCTTGTTCACCGCCCGGGTGTTGATCGTCCGGACGAGGGTGATGAACAGGTCCACCAGCGAGTCGGTCAGCTCCGTCTGCCGACGCCAGCACAACGCAGCAAGCAGCGTCTGGCGCACCTGGTCGGCGTGGTCACGGCGCATCGCCGACGGGGCCGCCAGCGCGGCCCGGTTGCGCCACAGCGTCACCCGCCGCTCCGCGACGTCGGCGAACAAGTCCACCGGCAACCCGAGACTGCGGACCCGGCGCAGCTTCGCGACCTCGTCCAGGAACGTCTCCAGCCCCGGCCGCCCCGGATCGGCCTTGATCTCGGCCAACAGCCCCGCCGCACCCTCCACCGGCACCTCGTCGCCGCCCTCGTCGCGCTCCTCGTCCTCGTCGTCGGCCGGGGCAACGAGAGCCTCCAGCCGCGCCACCGCGACGGCGGCCGACAGCCGGGCGACGGTCGTGGCGCAGAACCGGTTGTCGGCGGCCTCGGCAGCGCTGGCGATGATCCGGTCGATACGGCCCGGGGTCGGCGGCTCGATCCGCTGCGAGCGGCACCGCAGCAGCAAGGCCTGACAGTGCCGGTCCGGGCTCAGCTCCGACGGGCAGACCTGCTCGGCCAGCCACCCGGTCAGCGCCTCGGCGTCGGCGACCGTGCACTCCCTAAACCGCAACGCCCGCCTGATCTGCGCCCGGTGGTACTCGATCGTGCTGCCCGTGAACAGGTACGTGCCGAACGCCGCCGCCTCGACCTTCACCTGCCGGGCCACGAACTCGACCGCGGCCGCCGGGACCTCCCCGGCATGACGCGGGAACCGGCCCTCGATCTCGAAAAACTTCAAGATCACCGCGAAGCCGAGCTTCGTCGGCCCGTACTTGTTGCCGATCAGTTCCCGGTCCGCGTCGACCAGCGTCCACGCATCGATCAGATCTTCCAGACTCCACTCACGACGCACCGCGCCAGGCTGCCAGACACCCACCGGGCAGGCATAGAGTCCATCGAACGCCGCAAGGGCTCCCGGCCCGCCCGCCCACCGCCCGGGCCCCGCACCCGCCGGGGCCATCGGGTTGATGAGCAGGAGGAACACCGTGACGCGTCGCTGGGTCCGCTTCGAACTACCGGTGATGGTCTGCGTCGACATCGACGACCACATCGAACACGAACAGGTGACCACCGTCGTGCTCGGCGTCGACCACGAGGCCATCACCCCCGCCCGCGACACCGACGGCAACTACCTCATCTACGACGCCGACGCCCACCGCGTCCACGACGACGACCCCGAAACCACTCGACGACGACAGCACCCCAGACAGGCATGGCTAACCCCCGGCCGCAACCGCCATAACCCCTCGCCGTAGCCCAGGTTCGGGCCGCGCCGCGAAGTCACACGCCCGGAACCTACCCGTCAGCAACTTTGGGGCTGGTGACAGCTACCCAAGCGTGGGGCCCCCTGGGCGGTCATGTCGTCAGGTTACCGGTTGCCTTCACAGAAGGGACCTTCCCTGAAGGCAACTGTCACCCATGATCTGGTCCAATGCCGGTCTCTTCATCGAGTCGTCGACGTATGTCCGCGGCCTCGGCTGTCCGACCGAGACCGTCGAGTACGTCAGCGAGAGTCCAGTACGCGGACAACCGCCGCTCGGCGAACACAGCCGACAGCTGTTCGGCCAGACGCTCGTAAATGTCGACTGCCTCAGTGACCGTTTCCAGAGCCGCATCGAAGTTGGCTCCCACAGTCACGCACACCCATCCGTACGCATACAACGACATCGCGAGGTTGGGGAGGTAGGCATCGGGATCGGTCTCGGCGAGCCGCCGAGATAGACCGATGGCCTCCTCGCCGGCCGCCAGGGCTTCTTCATAGCGGCCGACCTGTACCAGCCTCACGCCGAGGTCGTTCAACGAGGCCGCGAGGTCGGGGAGGTAGGCGTCGGGGTCGACCTCAGCCAGCCGCCGAGATAGACCGACGGCCTCCTCACAGAGGGCGAGGGCCTCCTCGGTACGGCCCATTTCCGACAGGGCCGTACCGAGGTTGTTAAGCGACATCGCGAGGTCGGGGAGGTAGGCGTCGGGGTCGACCTCAGCCAGCCGCCGGCGGATCGTTGCGGCTTCCTGGGTCGGGGCAATGGCCTCGTCACTGTGCCCCAGCTCCACCAGCATGGCACCAAGGTTGTTTAGCGACATCGCGAGGCTGGGGAGGTAGGCGTCGGGGTCCCCCTCAGCCAGCCGCCGAAATAGACCGGTAGCCTCCTCGCCGGGTGCCAGAGCCTCTTCACAGCGGCCCACCTGCGCCAGTCGTACACCGAGGTCGTCCAGCAAGGTTGCGAGGTCGGGGAGGTAGGCGTCGGGGTCGACCTCAGCCAGCCGCCGGCGGATCGTTGCGGCTTCCTGGGTCGGGGCAATGGCCTCTTCTCCACGCCTCAGATCGGCTAGTCGGTCGCCTAGATTACCCAACGCGTCAGCGAGGCGGGGAAGGTGCACGGCAGGGTTGACCTTGACCAGTTCCCGGTCGATCGCAACGGCTTCCTCGGCCGCAGCGACGGCCTCCTCGCCGCGCTCAACTTTCCACAGCCGGATACTGAGGATGACCAACGCCATTGCGAGGCCGGGCGACCGGACGGTTGGACTCTTCTCGGCTAGCTGTCTATGAAGGGCGACCGCTTCCCTCGTAGCTGCCAATGCCTCTCGGGGAAGTTGCAGCCTCGACAACTCGGTGCTGAGGTTGATCAGCGTTCCGGCGAGGTCGGGCAGATGGGCGGTCGGGTCGTTCTCGGCCAGCTGTCGATAGTGACTGATGGCTTCCTCGGTAGCTGCACGGCCCTCCTCCTTGCGCCCCATCTGCGACAGGGAGGTGCCTAGGTTAGTCAACGCCGCTGCGAGGCCGGACAGGTAAACGGATGAGCGGGCACCGATAAGCCGCCGGTATAGGTGCACGGCTTCCTCGGCCGCGGCTAGAGATTCCTCCGCTTGTCCGGCCATCGATAGCCGAATGCTGAGAGAGTTCAGTCCTGCGGCGAGATCAGGTAGGTGTGCGGTCGGGTTCGCCTGCGCGAGTTGCTTGCGACTGGTGACCGCTTCGTCGGTCCGGCTCAGCGCTTCTGGGCCGCTTCCCACTACATCGAGCTGGTTGAACCGGCGCCTACTCTCGCGCTGTGCCCGAGCTGCCTCGATTCGCCGGCGTAGGTCGGCCGCGTCCTTGGTGTGACCGAGTTCTACGAGGATGTCGGCGGCCGTCTGGTAGGCCGCAATCAATGGTCCTGTGAAAGTCTGTGGCAGGCGGTTAGCCAATGGTTCGTAGATTCTGATCGCCTCAGTGGCGGCGTTCAGCGCTGCGGGAACGTTCCTTTTCACACTTACGCATACCCAGGCGTACGCCCACAGCGACCTGGCGAGGTCGGGTAGGTAGGCGTCCGGGTTGACCTCGGCCAACCGGCGGTAGATGCCGGTGGCTTCCCCGACAAGTGCCGGAGCCTCATCCCGGCGGCCCACCTCAGACAAACCGATGCCGAGGTTGATCAACGATATGGCGAGGTCGGGTAGGTGGGCGTCCGGGTTGGTTTCGGCCAGCCTGCGCCGGATGGCCACGGCTTCCTCGGTCAGCGCCAAGGCTTCGTTCCGGCGGCCCACCTTCGACAAACCGATACCGAGGCTCATTAACGACGCGGCGAGGTCGGGTAGGTGGGCGTCCGGGTTGGTTTCGGCCAGCCTGCGCCGGATGGCCACGGCTTCCTCGGTCAGCGCCAAGGCTTCGTTCCGGCGGCCCACCTTCGACAAACCGATACCGAGGCTCATTAACGACGCGGCGAGGTCGGGTAGGTGGGCGTCCGGGTTGGTTTCGGCCAGCCTGCGCCGGATGGCCACGGCTTCCTCGGTCAGCGCCAAGGCTTCGTTCCGGCGGCCCACCTCAGACAGGCCAATGCCCAGGTTATGCAGCGACGCGGCGAGGTCGGGTAGGTGGGCGTCCGGGTTGGTTTCGGCCAGCCTGCGCCGGATGGCCACGGCTTCCTCGGCCGGTGCCAGGGCCTCATCTCGGCGCCCCACCTCGGATAGCCGGTTGACGAGGTTGTGCAACGACATGGCGAGGTCGGGTAGGTGGGCGTCCGGGTTGGTTTCGGCCAGCCTGCGCCGGATGGCCACGGCTTCCTCGGCCGGCGCCAGCGCCTCATCCCGGCGTCCGACTTTGGACAGTTTGACACCGAGGTTGCTTAACGACATGGCGAGGTCGGGTAGGTAGGCGGCTGGGATGACCTCGGCCAGCCGGCGGTAGATGCCGGTGGCTTCCTCGGTCGGCGCCAGGGCCTGCTCCCGGCGGCCCAGCCCGGACAGGAAGGTGCCGAGGTTATTCAAGGACATGGCGAGGTTGGGTAGGTAGGCGTCCGGGTTGGTTTCGGCCAGCCGGCGCCAGGTGCTAGTGGCTTCCTCGGCCAGTACCAGGGCCTCGTCGTAGCGGCTTACGCCAGACAGAGACTCGCCGAAGTTGCTCAACGACGTGGCGAGGTTGGGTAGGTAGGCGTCCGGGTTGGTTTCGGCCAGCCGACGCTGGATGGCCACGGCTTCCTCGATCGGCGCCAAGGCCTCATCCCGGTGCCCCGCCTCAGACAGAGACGCGCCGAGGTTGCTTAACGATGTGGCGAGGTTGGGTAGGTAGGCGTCCGGGTTGGTTTCGGCCAGCCGACGCTGGATGGCCACGGCTTCCTCGGTCGGCGCCAGGGCCTGCTCCCGGCGGCCCAGCCCGGACAGGAAGGTGCCGAGGTTGTTCAACGATGTGGCGAGGTTGGGTAGGTAGGCGTCCGGGTTGGTTTCGGCCAGCCGACGCTGGATGGCCACGGCTTCCTCGGTCGGCGCCAGGGCCTGCTCCCGCCGACCCAGCCAGGACAGGAAGGTGCCGAGGTTGATCAACGATTCGGCGAGGTTGGGTAGGTAGGCGTCCGGGTTGGTTTCGGCCAGCCGACGCCGGATGGCCACGGCTTCCTCGGTCGCCGCCAGGCCTTCCTGGCGGCGACCGGCGTTGGCGAGGCGGCCGGCGTGGGTGGCGTACAAGTGGGCCTGTTCAGCGGGGTTGGTGGCCCGGGCAAGGCGGTGGGGGGTAAGGACGCTCGTGATCGCCGCTGCGGCGATGTCCAGGTCAATGTGCCGGTCGGCGGGTAGCAGAGGTTCGAGGGTTTCCAGGATGGCCGGATCGAGGTCGGGGATGCTCGTCAGCCGGGTGAGGGTGGCCCCACCCGCGGCGATCACCGTCTGGGGATTCTCGCGGACGATCGGGTACAGCACGCCGGTGGCGATGTGGGGCCAGCGCCGGGCGGTCTCGACCAGCACGGTCACCATGCCCGAGACCCATACCGGTGTCTGTGGGTGGCTCGCGGCGAGCAGGCGGGTGATGGTCTCGGGTGTCCAGTCGCGTTCCAGCCGGGTGACGCCGGTGTGGCCGTGGCCGGGGGTGGACAGGGCGATGAGGTCTTCGCCGAGCCGGTCGGGGTGCAGCGGTTCGAACACGGTGCTGTTATTGGTCGGCGGGTAGCAGGTGGTGTGGTCGTCGATGATCTGGTCCGCGGCCGCGGCGGAGCCGGCGAATCCGGCGCAGGCGAGTGCTTGCCTACCGGCCGGGCGGGCTTGGGCACCGGTCAGGGTCGCGGCGAACACCGTCCGGTGCATCACCTCAGGCGAGGTTTGCACGGGCGCCTCGGCCCGGGTGTGCAGGTGCTGCCAGTACGCCTGTTCCCGGCGTAGCAGATATGCCGACACCGCGTCGGGATCGGCCGGTAGGTCGTGCCCGTTCCGGGTGGCGTCCACGGTGGCCAGCGCGGCCATGTGCACGGCCAGGATTTGCCCGAACGCGTCCCCGGTCAGATCCGGCACCGGCCAGCCGGCGGCGGCGTGTTCCAGGTTCAGGGCGGTCGCGAACCGGTCGGCGGCGGCGGCGAACAAGGCGGGCCGGTCGTCGTCGCTGTCGGCGGCCAGCGTCGGGAGCTTCCACTGGTCGACCTCGATCCCGAGGTCGCTGTCGGCCCGGTCGGCCAGAGCCGGCCACCAGTAGCCGTCCGAGCGGGCCAGCATTAGCACCCGTACCTGGGTTCCCGCCCGCGCGTGCAGGTCCCGCAGTTGGGTGAGCAGCGCGAGCAGGGCGGAGGCGGGCCACCGGTCGGCGTAGTCCACGACTGCCAGGACCGCGCCGCTGGTCAACTCCACCCTCGACACCGCCGCGGCGCTACCGGCGACCGGGGTCGGGGTGTGGGTAACCTGCCACGTTGTCCACCCTGCGGCCGCGCATTGGCTGCTGACGTGCGCGGCGAGACGGGTCTTGCCCTGCCCACCCGCCCCGTGCACCAGCACCGCCGCGACCGGCGTAGTGGCGCTGGTCCACGCGGCGAGGGTGTCGAGGGTGCGTTCCCGTCCGGTGAACGGCACGATCTGGTGCCGGGCCAGCAGCAGGCGGCTCGGCTGACGACAGGCCCGTTCCGCACTGACCGGCACCGGCCTGTCGTCAGCCGCAGCGACCTGGTACGGGGGCCGGTCCAGGCTGACCGTCACGTCCCCGCCGACACCGGTGATCTGCACGATGTCGCCGAAGACGACACTGCCGGTCACCGTCTGTCCGACCGGCTCGGGCGGTCTCCACCAGCGGGTCACCGGTCGAGCTCTACATCGCCGCCGACGTCGTCGACCTGCCGCACCGGCCCGGCCGTCGATGACCGCGTCACCGACTGCCCGTCACCATCACCGCCTGACGGGGACGAGGCCGATGCGGATGGTGCCGACGGCGATGCCGCAGCCGCAGCCGCTGCCGGCGGCGCGGTGCCCGGGCCGATTCGCACGTTGCTGCGCACCCCGCGGACCTGCGCCACACCACCACCGATCGTCGAATCGGTCACCGACTGCCCCCCGGCGTGCCGCCGGCCACCGACCGTACCGGCCACCGCCAGCCCCAAACCGGCCAGGCCGACGAACAAGCCGAACACGCTGGCCCACTTGTCCGCCTTATCCAGTCCCTCGACGACCAGGAACGCGCCCAGTCCAGCGACCAGGACCCCACCGGCGAACGCCACCACCCACCTGCGCATCGGCTCTCCCTCCATCAACCGTCACACCATCGTGGACTGCCGTAGCCACCGCCGGCATCACCGTCCCGGCCCCCCTTCCGGTCACAGCCGGGGCGGATCGGTCGCGAGCGTCAGCCGGCTGGTCATATCGAGCTTGACCTCGCCGTACGGGGCGACGTGCGTCCAGAACAGCGGGGTCAGGCCACGTCGGTCGGCGTCGGTGAGCTGGGCGGCCCAGTCGTCGTCGGCGAGGACGTCCTGGACCATCAGGGTGTTGATGTAGACCAGGGCGGCTTGCAGCACACGCAGGCAGAGCACGGACAGTTCCTGCTCGTCGCGGCGGTTGGTGGCGATGTCGCCGCCTTTGCCGAAGAAGATCACGCTGTTGGCCCGGTTCCACGACTCGACGACGTTGAGACCTTCGTTGATCTCGCGTTGCAGGTCGCGGTTGCGCAGGTAGCGGGCGACAAAGATGGTGCGCTGGGCGCGGCCGACCTCGATCATCGCCTGGTAGGTGGGGTGGAGCGCATTGGCCCGGGTGAAGCGGCGCAGGATCGCCTCGGTGCTCGCGGTGCCGGCCCGGATCGCGGTCGCATACTTGATCATCTGGTCGTACTGCTCGGCGATGATGTCCCACCGGATCGGCCGCGACAACGCCGGCCCGAGCCGCGGATACGCGTCGGCCTCGCCGGCGGCGGGCCGGTAGAGCCGGACCTTGTTGATCCGCTTGATCCGCGGCAGCAGGTCGAAGCCGAGCAGCCGGGTGATACCGAAGCCGACCTCGGACTGACCGTGGGAATCGACGTAGTTGCCCTCGACCTCCATGGTCGTGCCGTGCCGCATCGCGCCCTCGACCATCGCCGCGACCTCGGACGCGGTGCAGGAGATCAGCTGGGAGTGGATGGCCATGCTCTTGCGCTCGACGTGCCAGTAGATCAGCACGCCGCGGCCGCCGTAGCGGGAGTGCCACTCGGTGAAGATGTTCTGGTCGAACGCGCCGAAATGTGTCGAGTCCGAGGCGACCGCGGTGGAGCCTGCGCCCCACACGGTCTGCGCCCGGGCCGCGAACGTGGCGTTGGCGATCTCCACCGCGATCGAGCGGGCAACCTCGGCAGTCAGGTAGCGGCGGCGCACGTAGCGGATGTCGTCCTCGCCGTGTCCGTGCTGGGCGGATCCGGCGATCGCCCGGATACCGGTGTTCGTGCCGTACGCGTAGATCGCCAGCAGCAGCCGCTCGGCCAGGGCCTCCGGGGCGAGGTCGCCGCGGCCGGCGGCACCGGTCACGCCGGCGAGACAGCCGGTGCGCAGCACCGCCTCCTTGAGCATGTCGATCAGCGGGACGGTGCCCCACCGGGTGCGGACCTCGTTCTTGAGCCGGCGCAGGTTGCGCGGCTCGGGCGAGGCGTCCAGGTTGGTCAGCTTGATCGCGCCGTTCTTGCCCCGATCGGCGATCTCCAGCCAGGCCAGCTTCGGCAGGCCCGTGTCGAGCGCAGCCAGGGCCTCGCGCATCTCGTCACGTAGCTGGCCGATGAACGCGGTCGGATCGAGGGGTTTGCGCAGGGCGGCGTAGTGGGCGTCGCGGTGGGCCTCGAAGTCGTGCGGGAGGTCCTCGTCGGGGTTGCGCCACTTGTCGGCGCCCACGACCCAAATCTCCTTGCAGCGCAGCCGCTCCCGCAACGCCTGAAAGGTGCAGATCTCGTAGACACTGCGGACCACCCGGCGCCCGCCCTTGCCGACGTCCTTGTAGACCAGGGTGGTCCAGTCGCCGAGGACGCCCTTGTGGGAGGGGACGCTCTCGCCGGCCGGGTAGTAGGTGAGCCGGGCATCGGCGTGTCGTGTGATCAGGTCCAGGGCGTCGAGGACCGGCCGGTGGGTGGCGTTGTTCGACCGGAACTCGAGCACGTCGAGCAGTTCGACCAGGCCACGCCGGTAGTGGTTGGAGTAGGACGCCTTCAGCGTGGTCTGCACGGTGCGCCGGTACACCGGGCCCTTGGTCTTGAACTCGTGCACCAGCTCCCGCAGCGTCTGCTCGCCGCCGGCGACCGCCGGGTAGACCACCTCCTTCACCGGGTCGTCCGGCCGGTCGAGCGAGGCCTCGGCGATCGCGAACAGCAGGTTCTCCTTGCCGGTCACCCGCTTGAACGCGTTGACCAGCTCCTCGGTGACCTTCCGGTCCGCCCGGGCGCCGATCCGATGCACCGTCGAGATCAGCAGCTCGACCAGGGTGTCGGTGATCTCCCGCAGCCGGGTATGCAGCAGCGCGGCGAGCAGGGTCAGCGTCAACGGCTCCGGGTGGTCGCGCAGATGCGACGGCGACTCGACCATCGCCCGGGCCCGCCATCCGGCGAGCACCCGCGGGGCGACGTCGAAGAACAGCCCACCGGGCAGACCGATCGCCCGGGCGGAGCGCAGTTTGCGGATCTCGGTGAGCATCGACTCCAGGCTGACGTTGCCCGGCACCGACTTGATCAGGGCCAGCACCGAGTCCTCCCCGGCGTCGTCGTCCGGCACCTCGGCGGCGACTAGGGCTCGCAGCTGGGCGGCGGCGTCGACGGGCAGCCGGCCCGCGATCCGGGCGGTCAGCGTCTGCTCGGCCTGGTGCAGCGCCGAGCGCAGGATCCGGTCGATCCGGCCGGCCGACGGCGGCTCGATCCTCTCCGCCCGGCAGCGCATCAATAGCTCATCGCGGACCAGGTCCGGGCGCCGCTCGGCCTCGCACACCGCGGCGGCCAACCACTGCGTCAGCTGTTCCGCGTCGGCCACCGAGCACTCCCGGAAGCCTAGATGGCTGCGAATTTGCGCTCGGTGGTACTCGATCGTGCGGCCTGACCACTCGTACAGCCCGATATCGTCGGGATCGACGGCTACCTGCCGAGCCACGAAGTCCACGGCCTCGTCCGGCAGTTCCCCACGGCCGCGAGGAAACCGGCCGGTCCGGATGTAGAACTTCAACAACACCGCGAAGCCGAGCCTAGTCGGCCCGCGCTTGCCCGCGATCAGCTCGCGCTCGTCATCTAGCAGCGTCCAGTGCTCGACCAGCTCATCCAGATCTAACGCCCGGGCCATAGCCGGACATCATCACGGCAACCGGACTGGACCCGCTGCCCGCAGCCACCCGATCGAGCGTCAGCCCAACGGCCAACTCTCGTTTGCGGCTGGTGACACGTTTCTTACCGGCACCCCAACCCGCCGCAGCCCTTGCCGCAGGCCAGCAACCGGTTCGCCACGGACACACGATTGAGCCCTACCGCCCTGCGGTAGGGCTCACACCACGATCGGTGCGTGCAGCGGTGTGCTGCCCTCGCTAGAGGCAAGGTGTTGTTCACCCGGCGCCCGGTGCAGATCCGATGATCTTGTCAAAGAACATGACCGCGAAGGCAGTGGCCCCGAAGCCCGCGAGGACAGCCTGGGCGACGGACAGCGTTGCGGCGTAGGTCAGCGCCCCGGCGACCCCGCCCGAGACCAGGCCGAGAAGGAATACCAACGCCGAGCGAGGCGTGAGGTGGGCGTGCTGATCATTGGCGGAACGCTGCTTCATGGCAAGCCACCTCCGGTGTGGAACATGACGATGTCGTACAGCCGGTGGTGTAGCTCCCCCGTGTCGAACTGTCCCCCGGTCGGGTGCTGCTGACATCTCACAGAAATTCTTCGCGCTCAGGCGGGGGATTCCTGACAGCTGCTGAGCTATGAGAGGCGTACGCCGATCAGCGCAACGCATCAGGCGCTCACACGTTGGAGGTAACGAATAGATACAACTCGCAGTGTGGGCCCCCGTCAGTGTTGCTTCGGTCGATCAGCAGTCGCTCACCAGCTCAGAGGCATGAAGGAGACATGTCCCGCCGTCAGCGCCGACCCTCTCGCGCAGCCGGATCGGTCCCGCTGCGCAGATCGACGCCGGACTTCATGCCGTCACGGCGGCCCTGGTGACACAGCGCCACGATGACTCCTGCGGTCAGGAACGGCCGAACGGGGTGCCCGACTCTCTGGAGTCCAGCCTCGACCAGCTCGAGGACCATATCAACGACACCGACGCGACTACCCGTGATGCTGCAGACCGTCTCTGGTTGCGGCAGGACGATGTCGAGCTGGTCGAGAGGATGACCAAGAAGGGCTTCGTCGGCTGGGAGTATGACACCTTCATCAACGATCTTGCTCGTTACGGCCACGCAGTGATCAGGGTCTGGATTCACACCGGAGAGGCGTACCGGCGCGCCTTCGAGCTAGGGCGCCCGGTCTCCCATGCACACCGGCCTCGGCACCCCGTCCTGCCGGACGACGCCAGCGCCCTTGCGGATCTCGCCGTCACCTTCGGACTAAAGCTGTTCATCAAGAAGGGCCTGATGCAGGGTCAATGGCAGGCCGACGGCGGTGCCAGCCTCCGCTCGTACTTCATCGGCTCCTGTCTGCTGACCTTGAGCAACGCGTGCCGATCGTGGAAACCTGACTCCCCCGATCAGTCCGCGGTGCCGTACGACGTTGTAGATGACATTCCCACCCAACGCGCTGGGGACGACCCCGAGCGAGTTGTGCTGCTGAGAAGCATCATCGCCGGCCTCCTCGAAGAGGAATCCCCCGTCGACAAGCTCATCCTCCGCCTACGTGCCGTCGGCTACACCGAAGGCGAAGTCGCCGAGATCGTCGGCGAAGGGGCCACAGCTAAGTCTGTCGAACACAAGATCGCACGTGCCCGACGAAGGATCAGCCGACGACGCGACCTGGAGGCATGGTCATGAGGAAGATCCTGGTGTGCGTCCGTACTCCACTGGCGGCTCAGACAGTCGCATCCACAGCAGCACGGCTCGGCATGACCAGCGTCGTCCACACGGCAGTCAACGAGGCCGAGGCCATGATCCGACTGGCCGAGGACCCGGCCGAGATCGTCCTCGCGGATACCGCAGTGACCCGACCCGACAGCGTCGGCTTCACCCGACGGATCCTGGCCCACTCACCACAGGCGCAGGTCGTGTTGTTCGGCGCCGAAGACCCCCGCGTCGCGGCGGCCGCAGTTGGAGCCGGCGCCCGCGGCGTCATCCGCGGCGTCGAACATGACCTAGTCAGCGCCGTCGCCAAGGCGCTAATGCTGCTGCTCCTCCCCGCACGCCCGCAAGACTTGCCAGCACAGAGCCCATCGCCCCCAACATCGTTCATCGCTCGCACCGCTGTCGCCGCCGGTGTCCCTCACAACATCAGCTCTGCAGTCGGCTACGAACGAGGAAGTAGCTCAGGAAACGAGGCTCCTACACCGACCCGCTTGCCTTCCACGCAGGTGCTTGACGTCCCTTCGCCCGAGACTGCGGCCCGGAAAATAGTGGACGAAGCCGACGACTTGACGCTGATCTGGCAACTCATCGAGGAATCCTCGCTGGGGTCCACCCGCCGTGTGGCCGAGCAAGTCGACCCTGGTCAGGCGGCACAGATCGCCGCTGCGGCAGCCGACCAGCCTGGCAGGCCCAAAACTGATCCCGTGCATTTCTTGCTCCTGGCCTTCGTCCGCGCTTGGTACGAGAATCAGAACCCCGAAGACAACTCGTCGGCTCAGATGACGAAGCTGGCCGACCTCCTAATCGCTGCGAATCGCCCGGAGCTGGCAATGCTCCTATGGAGGCTCGCTGCGGCCGCCGGCGACAGCCAAGCTCATACACAAATCCAGTACCTGCTCGAACACGCCCGGCGCTGGCAAAAAGCCGCCACGGAACACGGCCGACGTCGAGACGATCCAGTGGCGGAGGAAGTGCCGGCCTGGCAGGGACGGCAGGGCCAGTCCGCCCATCTCGACCGGCTTCAGCCCAACCCGCGGGAGCGGCCCGTATCGACGCGGATTGGCCTGACGGAACGGGAACTGCAGGTCCTTCGCGGAATGGCCGACGGAAAGAGCAACGCAGAAATCGCCCGGGAGCTTTACGTATCCGAGGACACCGTGAAGACCCACGCGCGGCGCCTCTTCCGCAAGCTAGGCGCCCGCGACCGAGCCCACGCCGTAGCAGCTGGATTCCGGTACGGACTGGTCGCATGACAAAGCTGTTCATGCTCGTAGCGGAGCTCGGTGGGGGGCGGTGGTACCGCGCGCGGCCTGCGGAGGGGGTGCGCGGTTACGTCGTACCCGTCGCACCTTCGTCTGCGTCGCCGGGGGGCGGCCCAAAGGCTTCCCAAAACCGGAGCGCCTCGTCAGCTTGTGCCTGGAGTCGGTCGTACTCGTCTGCCAGGTGCTGGTCATACTCGTCGGCAATCCGATCTTGGTGGAGATCGGCAGTGATCTCGGTTTGTACCTGATCCGGCATGCCGGGTCCGCCGGTCAGGTCCCAACTGGCCTGGATGGTGACCGCCAGCTCGACGGAATCGGTCACCGGCACGTCGATCAGGCCGTCGCCCAGTTGGTTGGTGCCGGTCAGGGTGGCGCTGTACGAGCCGTACAGTTCACCGGTGAAGGTTGCGGTCAACCGCGAGCCGCTGCGCCGCAGCTGAGCGGAAGTCAACGTCACCACTAGGACGTCGGTGCCGATGGGGCCCAGATCATTGGTTTCGCGGCGGCGCCGTTCCAAGCTGCTCTCCGCTTGCGCGTCGGCCTGCGCTAACAGAGAGAGCACGCCGTCCTGCAGCGCCTCGGCCAGGGTGCAGCCGCAGATGTCCTCGATGACGCTGCACACGGTGCGGCCGCGACCGTCCAGGGTCAGCCTGACCAGTGCGGTTTCGAGCGCGACCTCACGAGTGACGCGGAAGTCGACCGCGTCCTCATCGATCAGCGCGAGCGTCTGCACGACCGCTGGCGCATTCTCCAGGAATTCTCGGCGGGCCTGCGGGCCGCTCAGGTCGGCGGTCGCGGCGTTGACCAGCCGCGTCGCTACCTCACCCGCGGTGGCTTGATCACGGACGCGCCGGATCACCTTCTGCTCGTAACGTTGGGCCCTGCGGAGCTTGCCCACCACCAGCGGAACGTCAAGGAAGTCGCCGTTGCTCTTCTCGGTGTTGCACGGATGGCAGATCGGCGCCAGGTTCGCGGGCCCATGGATGTCGAAGTCGGCGGGCAAGCTCAGGTTGTGTTTGAGCTCGGCCAGCCGCGCCGCCGTCACGTCCTGGGGGATGATGTGGTCGATGCGGGCGTCCGAATAGGTCAGTGGATGTCGCAACCCGGCCCAGTAGCAGCACCAGTCCCATGCCTCGAGCAGTGCCAGACGCAGCAAGCGGTTGTCGCGGTCGTACCGGACAGTGGCCGGTGCTTCCCTGGCCATTATCGTCCGCCGGCGACGGCTGGCCCCGCCGGGGTGAAGCCGCCGCCGGCGAGCGCGGCGACTAGGGCGTCGTAACGGCGTTCAGCCTCAGCAGTGCGCGCATTGGCGGCCGCGACTTGCCGGGTGAGTTCCTCGGCCGCGCGGCGGGTGTCGCTGCGGGCGGCGTCGAGTTCACCGCGGAGGGCCTCGGCTTCCTGGTGGGCGGTCGTGGCCTGCTGTTCGGCGGCCCGAAGCTGCTGCTGCAGGTCGGTCACGGCGGTGCGGGCCTGCTCGGTGTCGCGGCGCGCCTGGGCGAGGGCATCGGCATCGCGGGCGGCCTGCGCCTGCAGCGCGGCCTTCTCGCTGTCGTGGGCTCGGATCTCGGCCTCCGCGGCCAGGGCGCGGGCGCCGGTCTCCCCCACCCGGCGTTCGGCGTCGACCAGCTCACCCCGCACCTGGGTGAGCTCCTGCTGCTGGGCGTCCAGTTGGGCGCGCAGCCGTTCGGTTTCCGCCTCGGCGGCGGCCCGGCGCTCACGTTCGGCGTCGAGTGCCTGGCGTTGTTCGGCGGCGACGCCTTCTGCCTGGCCGCGGCGGTGTTCGGCCTCGACGGCCCGGGTGATGGCGGCGTCGGCCTCGCGGCGAGCCTGCTGTTCGTCCTGCACGGCGAGGTCGCGCTCGGCCAGAGCCTCGTCGCGTAGCTGTGCAGCCCGGGCGGCACGCTGCTCGGCCTCTGTGGCCTGTCGTTCGGCGTCGCGCTGGGCGGCTTCGGCGGCGAGGCGGGCGTCGTCGGCCTGTTCGGCGCGGCCGACCGCGGCCTGGGTGATCTGGTTCAGTCGCCGATCCAGGTCCGCTAGGGGGCCGAGTACCGGGGCCAGCGCGGCGAGCAGGGCGTCACGGTCGGCTCGGAACGCGGTGACCAGCTCCCCCAGCCCGGCCCGTTCCAGGGCGGCGCGGTCCTTCTTGTCCAGCTCGAGGCAGGACGTGCCGGGCTGGTCGGCGGAGTCTGGGCAGAACCGGAACGGGCGCCCGCCCTTCGGGTTCTTCGGCAGGACGCGCCCGCAGCGGGCGCAGGTGGCCTGGTCGAGGCTGGTGTCGACGGCGGGGACGCTCATATCGCAAGCGTATCAGGTTAGGTTAGTCTGAGACGCAAGCAGGTTAGCTGCTTTCCTAACCTCTAAGTGAGGCTGATTGTAGTATAGGATAATGACGATTATCCTATGGATCGGTGCCGCCGGGCGTCGTCAGGAGCGTGCAGATGGAGACCGAACGGTTCTTAGCGTTGCTGCAGGAGACGCTCGAGCTGACCGGCAGGGCTGTGCGGCGTGATCTCGAGCCAGGGTTCTGGGTTCCCCGGCCGTCCTCGCCCTTCGACGCGGACCTGGCCAACACCGAACTCGGCGCGCAGGGCGTGGCCTGGGGCGCGACAGAGCCGACCTATGCCTTCGAGATGGCGCAGCTGGGCATGATCGCGGTCGATGACTTGATCGCTGGCATCCGCAAGCTCCTGGACTCGCCGTTGCCGATCTTCGGGCAGACGGTCCTCGCCCGGGCCGCGTTCGAGAACGCCGCCACCGCGTTCTGGCTGACCGATCCGCAGATCACCGTGCGCCAGCGGGTGGCCCGCGCGTACCTGGTGATCGTCGACGAATCCAGCACCGCCCTCAAGATCACCAACGAGGTCGGCACCTCTCAGCAGAAGGCTGCAGCGCAGACCCATCTCGATACGGTGCGAACGCACGTGACTGACCTCGGCCTGTCACTGACCGGCAGCGGGAAGAACCTCGCCATCGATGGGGAAAAGTCGCCGTCGAAGACCGCGCGGGTCCAGGCGTTGTTCGCCGGCAGCGTGCCGAACCTGTACAAGGTCATCTACAGCCTGTACTCCGGGGTCACCCACGGCGAGATGACCGGGCTGCTGAGCCGGCTGCACACCCCCGCGTCCGGCCCTACCGTGTGGACCCTCACCCCGCGGCAACTGACGGAGAACGTCGAACTGGCGCTGGTCGCGTATCGGCAACTGCGTCGCCGGCTCACCGCCGGTGGCATGGGAACCCGGTCAGATCTACCGCTGCAGCTGTGGGAAGAGAACGTCGGCCGTCGTATGCAAGCCATCAGAGCCCGGCTGGTCTGAGTGCCGAGACACGAGCGGAGCACGACATGACCACCTCCCGTCCGCCCGGACAGCCAGCCGCCGAGGCTGCACCGCACACCACGACAGCCGGGGTGCCCGGCGCCGAGTCCGGCCTGGCCGCTCCCCTGGCTCCGACGGTCGCTCCTCCCCCGCGCCCAGCCACGCCCGCCCCGCTCGGCGTGGTGGCGTCCGCGACCGCCACGGGGCCGGACCTCTCCGGCCCACTCGCCGCGGCCACCCGGCAGATCGCCCGCTGGGCCGCTGGCCTGCCCGGCCTGCCCGCCGACGACGGCAGCCGCTACAGCATCCGCCGGCTCACCGTCGCCTGGAACCTCGACGCCTGGGGCCGCTCCCAGCACACCGCCATCGCGCACCGCCGCGACCTGAGCACCTACCTCGACTGGTGCCAACTCGAACGCCTCGACCCACTCACCGCCCGACCCACCGACCTGAGCCAGTTCCGGGTCTGGCGGGAACTGCACGGCACCCGCGGGCGAAGCGCCGCGCCCAGCACCGTCGCCCGAGCACTCGCCTCAGTGTCCAGCTGGTACACCCACCTGATCGCCAACACCGAGGGCCGCATCCCCCGCAACCCCCTCACCGCGATCAGCCGGCCCGCTGTCTCCGCGCACACCTCCCGCACCGTCGGGCTCACCCTCGCCGAGGTCGACCAGCTGCTCGCCCACGCCGACATCGAGGCTGAAGCGCGTCAAGCGAGCTGGGAGGCCACGCCGAGCCCGCGCCAGCAGGCGCGGCACCTGGCGGCGCTGCGCGACCGGGCGCTGCTGCGGCTGCTCGCCGACCTAGGGCTACGGATCGGCGAAGCCCTCGCCCGCGACCTCGACGACCTGAGCTACAACGCCGGACAACGCACCCTACGGTTCGTCGGCAAAGGCTCCCAGCAGAGGGAACGCCCACTGCCCGCACACACCCTGGAAGCCCTCGACGACTACCTCGCCGCCCGCGCCGCCGCCACCGGCTGCGCCGTCGACGCGCTGACCGGCCCGCTGTTCGCCACCACCAGCACCGACGGAACTCCCGGCAGGCTCGCCGAACCGAACGTGTTCACCTGGCTGCGCCGCCTCGCCCTGACTGCAGGCATTCCCGCCGCCAAGCGGCTCTCCCCGCACTCGTTACGACACGCCTTCGCCACCGGCGCCCGCCAGGCCGGCGTCCCCCTCGAGGACGTCCAGGACGCCATGGGCCACGCCGACCCCCGCACCACCCGCCGCTACGACCGGGACCGCCACAACCTCGACCGCGACCCCGCCCACATCCTCGGCGCCAGCCGGGCGTCGCGCCGTGCGACGCAGACGAGGGCCGCCGACGACGAGGGTGGCCTGGCGTGAGGCCGGGAAGAGGGGAGCGCCCCAATCTTTACCGCGGTAAAGTCCGGCGCCCTCCCCGGTCCAGACCCGCCATTCGCCAGGAGGAGGCCATCTTTACCGCGGTAAAGTCGCGCAATGGCGCGCCGGACGAAGCGGTGACGAGGAGGCCAACAATCGCTGCTTGCAGTTGCTCACCCGGGCGGGTTCCGCCCGTGGAGTGACGCCGCGATGCCCGTCACCGTTGACGTTTCCCGCCGCTCGCGGCTGCTGTGTGCCGCATGACGTCGTGGCGTGGATAGATGCGCAGCCACCGGCGTTGTGGTACGGAGATGACACCAATCGACCCTTCGCAGGAGCCAAACCCCCGTGACGCACGATGATGACGACGAACCAGACCTGTCCGACGAGGTTCCCGGTGGGCGACACAGCACGCCCGAGCGGGACCGCGGTAAGGGATCCTGGCTCGCCCAATACGGACTGACGCCCGCTGACCTCGCGGGTCGCATCGTGAGTGTCGCGTCGTACAAGGGTGGCGTCGGCAAGACCTTCCTCGCCTACGAGGTCGCGTACCTGCTCGGAGCCATCCTGCTCGACCTCGACTGGGACGACGGCAACGCCACCGTCGCCTGGGGCTACAACGAGGAAGAACGGATGCGTTCTCCCCTGCTCGACGCACTGGAGGCCGGGCGAACTCCCCGACCGCTGGCCGGCGGCCCGTGGCGCCCTGACCTCGTGCCGTGCTCCAGCCTCTTCAGCGACAGCCAGCCTTCGGCCAAGGAGATGGCGAAGGCCGTCGGGGGATGGGCCGCGCACTGGGGACGGGAACTTGGCCGCCCGGTCGTGGTCGACACCCACCCGGGCGGGGTGCCCTCCACGCTAGGCGCGGTGGCAGCGTCACACCTCATCCTGATGCCGACCGTCCTCGGCGAACGCGAGATGGCAGCGGCGAAGAAGATGCTGCGGGAGCTGAAGTCCTATCCGCTGCTGGTGGTGCCGAACCGGATCCCGCTGAGTCCCCCCGAGCGGTACATCACCCAACTCGAACGCGCCGCTGGCGAGGCGCAGGTGCCGATCGGACCCGAGATCGGCGAATACCGGTGGCTAACCACCAGGGCCCGGCGCATGGCAGTCACTGCCACGACGCCGGTGCCCAAGAAGGCCCGAACCTTGGTCGACGAGCTTCACAAAGTGGGGGAGACGGTGGTCAGCTATGTCCGAGCAGCCTGAACAGGAGCAGCACGCCCCCGCCTCGGGATTGCGCGCCCGTAAGGAAAACGCCCGGGCCAGGAACAAGGGCGGGCGCGGTACCCGCGAGATCCCCGCGCCAGATCACCCGCGCGTGCTCGGTCAGCAACTGGGCACCCACGTCACGGCCACCGCTGTTGGCGCACCAGTGGCCGGCGTTCGGCCGCTACCCGCAGTGGCGTCGACGACTCCGGTCGGTGGCGTGCTGGCGCAGCCGGTGGAGAACGTCGCACCCAACCCGTTGAACACCCGTGACTTCGGGCGTGGGTCAAGCAAGGTGGTGGAGCTGGCGACCTCCGTCAAGGAATGCGGGCAACTGCAGCCGGTCCCGGTCGTCACCGCGGCCGCGTTCACGAAGATCTTCCCCGAACACGCGAACACGATCGGCTCAGCCCAGTACGTGCAGGTGGCCGGCGGCCGCCGCCGTGCAGCGATCGTGCTGGCGGCCCTGCCGAGCATCGACGTGGTCGTCAACGACGACCACGCGACCTCCCGTCTGGTCTTCCTCAAGGTGACCGCGGCGGAGAACATCGACCGGGAGAATCTCGACCCGATCGAAGAGGCCCGCGCCCTGGAGCAGATGGTCACCGAATGCGGATCCGCCAGGGCCGTCGCCGACGAACTGCACAAGACCGAGGGCTGGGTGTCCCAGCGTCGGGCGCTGCTGCGCCTTGCGCCCGAGGTCCAGGACGCCATGCGGGCAGAGGACCAGGAGCGGCGGCTGCCGCTGCGCGAGGTGCGGGGGTGGCGCAAAGACTGGGACGAGGCACGGCAGATCGAGGCCCTGCACCGATGGCAGCGCCGCAACGGCCTCGCCGAAGATGACGCGAACGGTCCGCAGATTCCCACCCAGTTCACCAAGGCCGCTCGCCCCACTCCCGCGGCAGCCGCCTGGCGAAGGCTAGGCGGAAATCCCGTCGCGGTGGCGGCGAAGCTGCGTGAGGCACTGCCGGCGGACGAGCTTCGCCAGCTGGCCCAAGAACTTCTGCGCGAGCAGGTAAACGAGCCAGGGTAGGCGCTGTCGTCGCGCCCGTACGGAAGCGTGCGGGCTGCACTTGTCAAAGAAGGGCCAGGATCGCCGTGAGGCGAGCCGGGGCCCTTCTGGTCGCAGTCCACCCAGCCTCGGAGCGGTCTTTACCGCGGTAAAGACGGGGACCAGAAGAGTGCGGCGACTCGGGGAACTGGGGCGAAGGCAGTCGTGGCACTAGGTCAAGAAGTGGAGCGCGGGGACATCCTCGCCCTAGTCCCTTGGGGGTGCCGACGCACAGGTGAGGGATGGAAAGCCACAGGAATTCCGGGTCGAGCTGCGCGCCGTCGGTCGCCTTCAGTTGGTGGGCAAGGAGCAGGGCTGTGACGAGGGCGTCGAGCAGCTCCTCATCGGGTTGGGGAGTGTGCTGCCTGACCACTCGCCACGTGGCTTCCAGTCGGAGACACCGGTGGGTGGCGTCGGCGTCCTGAATGACCCAAGGGATTGCCGCCAGCCGGCGCAGGCTGCTGCTGACGTCGCGGATGCGCAGCTCGCGATACCGCCGTGCGCGGGCGGCGGCGTGTACAGCGCGAAGAATGCGCTGCGAGGCGCCGTTTCCAGCGAAGCGCTCGTGGGATCCGAAGACCTCGGCCGCCGGACGCGCCCGATACGACGCGATCACCGGTAGGTCCGCGTCCGCGCGGCCTTCCAGCGCGTTGCAGGGGTAGCAGACGCAGCCTCGGACAGCCCTCGTCTCGTGGTCATGGTCGACGACCAGAAGGTCGGTGGGCTGTCCGCAGATCGCGCAGCGTCCTGCGTGGAAGTCGACAAATCTCCAGGTAGCCGCAGGCTCGGCGGCGGCATTGCGGCTGACATGCGGCCGAAGGCCGTGTCGGGCGAGGAGTGGGCTGAGGGCCGCTTCGCCGAGCAACTCCGGGACAGGCCAACTCCAGCACGCCGGCTCCTGAGTGCCTCGCAACTCGACGGCCTTCACGAGTAGTCGAGCTTACGGGTATCGAGGCGGTTGAACTCATCGCGCAGGTGTCGATGCCGGACCAGGGCCTGGCTCACCTCGGAGTCCGGGTCGAGGCCGATCGGCTTGGATTGGGGAGAGTGACCCAGTGCGAGTCCCATGGCCCGCACGACAGCGCTGGCCAGGGCCTTCGAGGGCCCCCTGCCGTAGACCGCGGCCCCGGCGGCATCGATCGCCTCGGCGAGAAGCTCCGGCGTCGAAGACGCTGCCACCAGGTCCTCTCGCCAGTCGCTGAGGGCCTCGGCGACCTCGAGCACCGCTGTGTGGTTGGCCTCCAGCCACGCTTGCAGGGCGGGCGCCACCTCCGGGGTCGGTTCGGCCAGCGCGGCCGCGTCCCGCTCGCGCCGGTCAGCCTTCTTCTTGCGCAAGTCGGAGCGATGGCCCCGGCCGAGTCGGTTCGCTACGAACGCGTCGACGGTGGACGCCCGCCAACGCGGCCGGCGCCGGTACTTCGACACATCCGTGCCCTGATGCTCGTCGTCGGGATCGTCCGGCGGGGGCAGAAGGTTCTTGTGCTTGTAGTAGCTCCAGGTCGACCGGGCGAGGTGGGCCCGCTTGGCGGCGTCCTCCGACCACAGCAGCGGATCGTCGTCATCCGCGGGCGCCTGCCTGTTCGACGTCATCGGATCACTATACAAACCAGATTTTTATAGTTGAAGAGTTCCCCTTCAGGTGGCTCATACTGCAACTCGCTCGGGGGATGCGGCGCCCCGGAGGTCAGCCGTTGCTCACGAACCCGCAAGTCAGCGGGGGGTCTGTTCGCTGTAGGAAGTCGCGATATTCCAGTGGGCAATCAGGCTGGGGTCGGCCGAGGCTGGCTCCTTAGCCTGCGGCCGGGGGGCGACGGGCGTGGCCGTGCCCGGCCTCCTGAAAGGAGGGCATGTACTACGTGTTGTACGCGTACGCCAGGTCCAACGTGTTATACGCTTCCGCGATCATGATTTTGTTCGCGAACGCGGGGGAGTGGCCATGAACGCGCCGGTGACAGAGAGCCCGACCTTCCCTGAGATGAAGCGCAACACCCTGTACCACGGCGCCGACATCGAGAAGCGGTTCGACGCCGCTGTCGACGAGGAGTGGCTGCAACGCGGCGCCCGGATCAACAAGCACGAGCTGATCGATGCGTTGCTGCTGCTGGCGATCAGTAACCGCGACCAGTTGCCGGCGTACCTGGCGCAGCTGCGCCACGAACGTCAGAAGGCGGCGCAGCTGGCCGGGTTGCCGGACATGGTCGAGGAAGGAGACGCACGGTGAGCTGGACGGACCTGACCACGTTCCTGTCCGACTACGCCGTGCCGCTGCTCGCGGTAGCCGGCGTCATGGGCATGGCGCTGCTGCTGGTCATGATCGTGTGGGTCAAGCGCACCGGTCGCCCGCTACGGCCGATGGCCTTGGCGGCGTCAATGAACCTGGCGCTGATGCTCAACGCCGAGGGCATGTGGCGAATCGCGGTCGGCGACCTCGCACTGCCGCCGCTGTTCGCAGTGTTGGTGTTCGCGGTGTTCGAGATCTGCTTCTTGACCGCGACCAGCATCGCGGCGGACCAGTACCGCAGCAGCACCGTGTACGGGCCTGACGGCAAGGTGATCACGCCGGGTGACACGGGCCCGATGCTGCACGTGGCGGCGGTGATCGCCGTGATGTCCGGAGTGGTCGTCGCCAGCAACGCGCACACGACCACCGAGCAGATCCTGCGGCTGGCGATCCCCTGCATCATCTTCTTCATGTGGTGGGCGGCGCTGACCGCCGCCGGCCGGCGCGTGCGCCGCGGCCGTTTCGCGCACTCCCCACGCCGGATCGCCGAGCGCCGCGGCTGGATCATCCCGGACGACGATCCCGACCTGGACCGGATGGCAGCGGAGCGGCGCCTGCACAAGATGACGATGCTGGCCCACCGCCTGCACAACACCCCGCTGACCCCGAAGCAGAAGACGAGGACGTCGACGAAGCTCGCGCTCCTGAGCCTGGCGGCGACCCCGGAGGAGTTCCTGGAGGTCCAGCGGCGGGTTGGCCAGGCCGGGCAGGTCGAGCGGCTCACCGACCCCGCAGTCCTGGCTGCGCTGATCCCAGCAGCAGCTGCGGCGCCGGCCGTGCCCACCTCGACCAGCTCGTCGCCGGTCGAGCCCGACGCCGGGCAGCGAGACGACGCTGCGGTCAGCACCGTCGCGCCGGCCGCAGGGGGCCGGCACGCGGCACGCAAAGCGGTGAAGCCGGCCGACACGACCGTGGTGGACACCCCGGCCACGGTGAAGTTCTACGAGCAGTGGCTGACCATCTGGCAGGCGATGCAGGCCGACCCTGATGCCAAGAACGAGGAGCTGGCCGACCGCCTGTCCGTGGCACCGCGGACGATCAGCAAGATCCGCAAGGCAGGCAAGGACGGGCTGCTCACGGCCGAGCGCCTGCAGGAACTGCGGGTCAAGGAGGGAACGGCGCCAGCCGCTGAGGCCGACACCGGCCAGGTGACGAGCGCCGGCCCGCCCGTACCAACCGTGCCGGCGCAGTCGTCCAGGTCGGCCGGCACCGTGGCGGTCGTGTCGACCGACACCGGCGCCGCCGCGGTTGCCAGAGACCAGGACGACCGCGAGCCGGCCCTGGCAGGCTGATCTTCCGTCCAGGGCGGGTCAGGAGCTCGGCACCGGCACTCGGCATCCAACCCGAATGCCCCCGGCTGCGCTCGACTGGCCCGCCCGGCCGGGACACCGCCTTGCCGGCCCATCCCGGACTCCGGCCGACAACCCTCTCCGGTCGCGAACCGCTCACCGGCGCAGGCTCGCAAGTCCACGATCGGCAGGCTCGCAACTCAGCGCCGACGAGGTGGCAAGTCCGGGGGTAGCAACCCGCTTCGACGGGGTCGCAAGTCGGGGTAGCAACCAGCCGTCGGCAGGGTCGCAAGTCCACGATCGGCAGGTCGCAAGCGGCCGGCCCGCGGGTCGCAAATCCGCAGGCTGCGAGGGTAGAAACACCGGGCAGGCAAGGTAGAAATACCCCGGGCCGGCAAGCTAGAAACCCACCAGGGCGGGGCGCCGAGGCGACTCTCGGCGACCGGAGTCCAGGGTAGAAAACAGCAGGTCAATCGCCTAGAAACACCTGCCGTTGCGAGGTAGAAACACCCCCGGCTCGGCGGGGTCGCACATCGACGTCAGGCGCAGCTAGCAACCGCAGCCGCCGGGCGCCGCCCATGGTCACGCGCCGATAGAAAGCAACCCGGGTGCCGAGGGCGCAAGCCCGGCCGGCGGGGGTAGCAACCACTGCCTCGGCGAGGCTCGCAAGTCCACGATCGGCAGGGTCGCAACCGGGTGCCGGCGGGGTCGCAAGTCCGGGTCGCAACCCCGTGCCGGCGGGTCGCAAGTCGGGGGTCGCAACCGCCGAGCGGGGGTAGCAAACGGCGCCTCGCAACCGCGGCCGCCCGGGGGTAGCAAGCCCTGAGATCCGCGTTGCCGACCCGGCCGGCTGGCCGCGTCCGGCGACCGCCTGCCCCGGTAGAAGCCCTCGGCGCCCTCGAGGACCAAGGCCCGTCCAGAGTGCGCGGCCCGGCGGTGGACGGCTCCACGGCGCCAGCCGACGCCGGGTGTTCGCGGCCGGGCGGACACCAGTACGCAGGTCCGCAACCCGGTCCGAGGCTGCGGCCAAGCCCTAGCCGTGGCTCGGGACCGGGCGGTGTTTCTACCCAGGTGGGCCGGTTCTCGGGGGTGTTTCTGCCCAGGTCAGCGCCTACGGCGGGCCGCCGCGGTGTCGGCGGGCCGGGCGGTAACGGGTGTCGTGGGTAGAAACACCTGGCAACACCGCCGGGCACAGCAACGCCTACAGGTCGCATAACACCTGCTCAGCAGGCTTCTCCCCAGCAGCGCAGAGCGGGGGAGGTCGACATGCGACAGGGACTGGTTCGGCAGATGCAAGACGAGTGGCAGGCGCTGACCGCGGCGTCGGCGACCGGCCGGGCCCTCGCCCGGTGGACAGCGGCCTACCCGGCGCTGGCCGGCTACGCCGACCTGGCGGCGCTGCAGACGGCCACCGAGGACCGCAGCGACAAAGACCGCTCCGACGCGATCCTGGCCGCGCTGGCCCGCCTCGCCGCCCGCGACGGCGGCGACGACCCCCTGGCCGCCCGGGTGCTGCTACAGCTGCTGATGGCCGGCGCGGTCCGGCTCGCGCAGCGCATCACCGCGGTGACCGGCGACCCGATCGGCGCCCAGGCGGACGTCCTGGCGGAGCTGTCTGCCCTGATCCGGACCTACCCGTGGCGGCGGCGGCCGCGGCGCATCGCCGCGAACCTGCTGCTGGACTGCCAGCAGCGGCTCAGCCGCGCGGCCCGCCACGACCGCGGGGAGGTCCCGGTCGGGCTGCAGCCGCTGCCGGACGACGAGACGGACCAGGCCGCGAGCCGGGAGGCCGACGAACGCGTCGAGGTCATCGACCTGTTCGTGTGGGCGCAGACCCGTGGCGTGCTGTCGGCCGAGGAGGCGCTGCTGCTGGCGGCGCACCGCGTCGACGAGATCCCCGTCCGGCAGCTCACCGGCCGGCTCGGCCGCTCCGCGACCGGGCTGTTCACGCTGCGCAACAACGCCGAAGCGCGCCTCCGCGACGCCCTTACCAACGCGGCCTGACCTGCGGGTTGTACTCCAGACGGTCCCCGATGCGCTTGGTGTAGGTAGAGGCACTTTCCGAAAGGAGGCACGCGCCGTGGACGACGACCTGCACCAGGTAGCGGCCGGGCTGGCCCACATCACGCAGACCGAGACCGAGCTACGGCTGCTGCTCGACGAGCTGCTCGCCTCCCGGCGGGCCCTGGACCGGCCCCTCCTCGAGCGCCTCGACACGTTCCTGCACGGGCCGGCCCGCCAGGCCCTCGCCGTGTTCGACGAGCTCGCCGCCGTGGACCTGGCCGTGCTGCTCGCGGCGATGCCGCAGACCCGGCGCCGGCTGGCGGTGGCCTGATGCGCCGCCCCCCGGCCCGCCAGGTGCCGACCTTCGTCGCCGCACCACCACCCGCTGCCGGCCGCGCCCCGCAGCCGGCTCCGGCCGAGACCCTCGACGACTGGCCGGTCGACGGGCTGCGCGGCTCCAGCCGTACCCAGGCCGCCACCAGCCGCGGCGTGCACGGGCTGCTGTGGACGCTGCTGATCGGCGCGGTCGCGCTCGGCGTGCTCGGCCTGGCCAACCTCGGCAGCCGCCGCGCCGCGCCCGCTGCCGCCGCGCCCGCTGTCCCACTCGTGGCGGCCGCGCCGCCGGGCGGCTGCGCCGAACTGCTGGTCAGCGCCTGGCTGGCCGGGGACGCCACGACGCTGGGCACGCTGGTCAGCGCCGACGTGCCGCGGCTGCCGGCCCGGCAACGCGCCGCAACCCGCACCTACACCGTCAGCGCCCAGGCCGACCCGGCCAGCACGGCGGGCTGGTCGTACGTGATCGGCGCCGACGTGGTGACCCTCGACAAGCAGGGCCGCAGCACCGGCGCCGGCGTGCAGTTCTTCGCCGTCACCCTCACCCGGCCGGCCGCCGGGGCGGCCGCCGGCGGGACCTGCGCCGGATGGGCGGCGCCGACACTGCCCGCGCAGGTCGCCGGCCTGGCCCCCGCCGGCCGGCAGGAGCTGGCGTACGGGCGAGCACTGCCGGTGACCGGCCAGCCGATCCCGGACACCCTCAACCCGTTCTTCACGGCGCTGCTCGCCGGCGGCCCCGAGATCGAGCGGTACCTCGCCCCGGGCACCACCATCGCCGCGGTCACCCCGGCGCCGTACACGGCGGTCCGCGTCGAGCGGCTGTCCGCGCTCAAGGACGCCGAGGTGGGCACCGGCCAAACCCTGCCCGCCGACGGCACCCGGGTGCAGCTGCTGGCCACCGTCGCAGCGAAGGTCGGTGACCAGCCGGGGGAGTGGCGACTGACCTACCCCCTGACCCTCGCCGTCCGCGGCGGCCGGTGGGAGATCACCGCCATCGACACCACCCCGGCGGTCCCGACGCCGACCCCCAGTTCGTCGACGCGGCCCGCCGTCATCGCCCCGTCCGCCCGCACGGGCGCCCCATCCGCCCCGGCGTCGGGTACGCCGGGCACCCCCCGCTAAAGGAGCTCCGCTGTGGAACCCGTTGTGCTGGCCGGCGACATCACCAACTGGGTGGACAACACCACCAACTGGTTGAGCACCACCATCCCGGTCGTCTTCCTCACCCTGGTCTTCGGCTTCGGGGTCTGGTTGCTGATCATGACCCGGGGCGGCATCCGCAAGCTGATCGTCTTCGCGATCGGCGCGGCGGTCGTCTACATGCTGCTGACCAACGTCGACGCGCTCGCCCGCATGTTCGGGACCGAGGTCGTGGGTGCACCCGCCCCCGCCTCGATGGTGGCCGTGGTCGACGCCGGCCGGGAGATCTGATGGCCGGCGCCGAGCAGCGGCACACCGCCGTCGGCCGCTCGTACACCGCCGGTCGGCGCCAGCCGTACCTGATTCGTAAGTGGCCCGGCAGCCGGTGGACGCTGCCGCTGGGCCCGTACACCCTGACCCAGCTGACCATCCTGGTCGGCAGCATCGTGCTGCTGGTCAAGACCCGGGCGGTGTGGGCGCACTTCGGGCCGCTCAACCTGGTCATCGGTGTCGGCCTGCCGGCGGTGCTGACGTATGCGGCCCGCCGGACCCGCATCGAGGGCCGCGACCCGGTCCGCACGCTGCTGGCCGCCGCCACCTACGTGCTGCAGGCCCGCGCCGGCTACCTGCGCGGCCGCGCCCACCGGCTGCCCGCCCCGGTGAGGTTGGCCGGGCGCGGGTTCGTCGTCGCCGAGCTGCCCGACCCGTCCGTCCTGGCCGTGCAGCCCGCTGCCGCCGCGGTGGCGGCCGTCCGGGCCCGCCCGGCCGCGCCGCGGCCGCGGACGGTCGGCCTGGCCGACCTGCTCGCCGCGGCCGCCGAGAACGGAGGCCGCTGATGCTGGGCGCCGCCCTGCCCGCCGAGCCGCTGCGCGCGGTCGTCGGCAATTTGGCCTGGACCCACGACGGCAGCGTGTGGGCACTGTGGCGGGTCGACCCGGTGCCGTACCGGTACGCCACCGCCGAGGACAAGGTCTCCTACGGCCGGTCGGCGGCCACCCTGCTGCGCGCGTTGCGCGGCGAGCCGCTGCTGCTGAGCCTGTGCGGCCGGGTCGGCGCCGATGACACCGCGCGGCGCACCCTGGCCGGCATCGACGCCGCCCGGCACCCGGTCTACACCGAGATCTCCGCCGCGTACCGGCGGCTGCTGTCCGGCACCGACCTGCGCGAGCGCTCCTACTGGCTGGCGCTGCCGTTGCCGCACGGCAACACGCTGACCGCCGCGGTCGGTGCGCTCGCCGGCGCCGGGTCGCAGTTCGCCCGCAGCTTCGGGCTGGCCCCGTCCGCGCCGTCGCTGGCCGAGGTCCGGGCCCGCTCGGCGCAGGCCACGAAGGTCACCCGGGCGATCACCGGGCTGACCCCGGCGACCCCGGACGAGGTGCTGTGGATCCACCGGCGGGCACCGCGGCGCGGCACCGCCGGCGAACCGGAGCTGGCCGCCGCGCGCCGGCAGGGCCGGGCCGAGGCGACCTGGCGCGGTGGCCGGCTGCGGGTGCCCAGCTACGCCGCGCTCGGCGAGGTCCACCTGGACGAGGGCGGCCGGGCCGCGGCCGCCGCCGGCACCCGCCCGGCCGGGCGCAGCTCACTGCTCGAGTCGGGGATGCGCTGGCTGCGCGACGGCGGCCCGGCCACCGGTGGCAACCCGTTCAGCCACCGGTACGTGCGGATCACCACCCCGGACGCCGGGGTCTCCCACCAGGCGTTCCTGGTCCTGTCGGACCTGCCCACCGAGTGGCTGTTCCCGGGCGGGGAGTGGCTGGCCGGGTTGCACGAGGACGTGCCGTTCCCGGTCGACTGGGCGATCCGGGCCACGGTGCTGCCCGGCGGTGAGGCCAAGACCAAGGTCGGCCGCAAGCGCCGGCAGCTCGCCGACCAGCTCGGCGAGTACACCCCCGGCGAGAACGAGGACCCCGGCCTGACCGAGGACGTGCCCGACTGGGTGCTGACCGGCCAGCAACAGCTCGCCGACGAACAGGCCAGCCTGGACGCCAACCAGGCCGAGGTCGAATTCCAGATGAGCGTCGTGCTGGGCGTGTGGGGCGCCAACCGCACCGAGTGCGAGGAACGTGCCGAGGCGCTGCGGCTCACCTTCTCCGACGACCTGATCGCGGTGCGTCCGACCGGCGACCAGATCGCCTGCTACGCCGCGATGCTGCCCGGCGTGCCCCCGCCCCGGGTCGTCGACGACTACCGGCAGTACCTGCTGGCCGACGACCTGGCCAAGGCGATGCCGCTGGTCGGCGGCCGACTCGGCGACCGCACCGGGCAGGTTCTCGGGCTGACCGCCGACGGCGGCCTGGCCGAGCCGGTCCAGCTCAACATCGCCGGCTGGACCCAGCGCGACATCTCCGCCAGCCTCGGCCTGTTCGCGGAGCTCGGCGCCGGCAAGTCCGTCACGCTGAAGAAGATCCTCGCCGACGTCGGCGCCGGCGGCGGCCGCACCATCGGCTGGGACCGCACCCGCACCCAGGAGCAGTCGGTGTTCCTGCGCGCCGTGTTCGGCGACCACGCGGTGCAGGTCGTCGACCTGGCCCGCCCCACCGCGTTCTCCCTCGATCCGCTGCGGGTGCTGGCCGGCCTCGACGGGATCACCGCCGCGGAGACGTTCGTCGCGCAGCTGCTCGGCGTCGACGCCACCAGCGAGACCGGCACCGTGCTCGCCGAGGCCCTGGCCAGCATCGCCGAGGATGCCAAACGCAGCATGAGCGTGCTGATCCAGGCCCTGGCCGAGGACGCCGAACGCGGCAGCACGGCGGCCGGGACGCTGGCCCGGCAGCTGTCCGCTGCCGCACGCCGTCCGGTGTGCGCGGTCATCTTCGACCCCGACCTGCCCGCGCTGGACCTGACCGCGGCGCACATCGTGTTCGCGACCCACCAGATGGCCCTGCCCAAGCGGCACGAGCTGCGCTCGGACCTGCAGGCGGCGAAGCTGCCGTTCGCGGCGCTGTTCGGCCGGGCGGTACTCACCTTGAGCGCCCAGCTCGCCAAGACCGTCGCGTTCGGCGACCCCCGATTCGTCCTGGTCCACGCCGACGAGTGCTACTGGCTGACCCGCGAAGGTGAGGGCTCGCCCGGCTACGACACCGTCCTCGAGCTGATCCGCGACGGCCGCAAGAACCACGCCGGGATCCTGCTCGCCGGTCACGACCCCGACGACACCGGCGACGACACCCTGCTCGGGCTGCTCTCGGCGACCTTCATCGGCCGGCAACGCAACCGGCGCCTCGCGAACCGCTACGTCGACGCGCTCGGCGTGTCCGACCCCGACGTGCGGGCCCGGCTGCTGCGCACCATCACCGACGACCTGTCGCCGCTGTCGCACATCGACCCGGCCAGCGGCGACGCGGTCGTGCAGCCCGGCCGCGAGGGCGAGTTCATCGCGAAGATCCACCAGCGGCTGGGCCGGCTGCGGGTGCTCATCCCACCGATGCCGCGGCTGCAGGCCGCCATCCGCACCACCCCGGACACCGAAACGAGCCGACCATGACCACCACCAAGGCGACCATCACCGCTGCGGGCCGCGGCCGGCGGTGGCTGTACCGCGCCATGGTCATCCTCGCCGCGGTGTTCGTCGCGTGGCTGCCGACCAGCCCCGCGGCCGCCGACCCCGGCGACGCGATGTGCTACGTCGGCTCCGGCAAACCCTATGTGGAACAGCCCGGCCCCGCCGGTCCCGGCACCGGTGCCCCACTGCCACCGACCAGCCCGATCGTGCCGTGCGACCAGCTGACCAGCTACACCAAGCCCGGTACCTTCTTCGGCGGCGGCTCGACCGTCATCGACCGCCAAGGCAACCCCCTCGACAGCTACTACTTCGACTCCGGCTACCACGGCATGACCGACAGCCTCACCCACGGCGACGTCAAACTCGCCACGATGGTCGCCGACTGGATCTTCAGCCTGAACTCGATGATCGTGTGGGTGGCCTGCTGGCTGCTCGGCGTCAGCGTCAACTTCGGCGTGGCCGACGCGATGCTCGGCCCGGTCGCCCAGATCGCCCAGAAGTATCAGACCCAGGTCGTCGACCGGTTCGGCCTGCCCACCCTCGCGCTGATGCTGTGCGTGTTCTGGTTCGGCTTCGCCGCCCTGCGCGGCCGGGTCGGCAAGGGCGCCGGCGAAATCCTCATCTCCTTCTGCCTGGCCGCGATCAGCGGCGTCGTGCTCGCCGCGCCGGCCGACACCGTGCTCGGCGACGACGGCCTGCTCGGCTCCACCCGCGACGTCGGCATCACCTTCGCCGCGCTGCCCCTGGACGACACCGGCCCGGCGACCAACACCGGCCAGCTGACCCCCGACAACATCATCACCCCGTTCCAGAACGCCGTCATCGACACCTTCGTGCGCCAGCCCCACGAACAGCTCGCCTACGGCGTGATCTTCGACGACACCGGCGACGGCGCGCACCCCTGCCTGGACACCTACAACAAGATCCTCAAAACGGAGCACGCGGACGACGAGAGCCCCATGTACGACCTGATGAAGCAGTGCGACCCGCGCCTGGCCGAGCACCTACGCCAGGACACCGGCACCCGCATCGTCGGCTCGATCCTGGTCCTCATCGGCTCACTGATCATGCTGTGCTACGTCGTCGTCGGCGTGGTCATCCCGCTGCTCGGCGGGCAGATCGCCCTGGCCGTCCTCGCGATCCTGCTGGTCCTGGCCCTGCCGGCGTCGCTGCTAGGCGGCCCCGGCCGGCGCGCCCTGTGGCTGTGGGTCGGCTCCACCGCCACGGTGCTGGCCGCCATCGTCATCGGGTTCGCCAGCCTGTCGTTCTTCCTGGTCACCACCGGAGCGCTCACAGCCGTCGAGGGCACCGGGTTTCTGCTGAGGCTGCTGCTGGTCGACATCGTCGCGGTCATCCTGCTCGCCTGCCACCGCCGTCTAGGCCAGAGCACCCGCTCGCACGTCCGGTTCGCGGTACGCCGCCTCGACCGCGCCAAGATCGGCGGATCCGGGATAGGCGGCATGGGCATCGGCGGCCGCGGCTGGAGCGTGCGCGGTGTTTGGCGCGACGTGCGCACCCTCGACGCGAACGCGGGCCGGGCCTTCCAACGGGTACAGGTCCTCGGCCGGGAGTTCCGGCGCGGCTTTACCGGCGAGGAGCGCGACGACGGCGGCTACCAGCGCGACCCCTTCCCGGTCGATCGGCGCCCGGAGCCGGCCGGCACCTGCCCGACCTGCGACGGCGAGGGCACGATCAGCGTCTACCTTGAGTCGGCCGATGACTTCGAGGACCGCGAGTGCCCCACCTGCGGCGGAAGCGGTAACGCGTGAACGCCCGCCGGGTCGCGCTCGTGCTAGCGATCGCGGCGGCCGCCGTCATCGGGCTGCTGCGCCTGGCCGGCACCGACGACGCCCCCGCACCCTCGGCCGCCATGACCTCGGCACCCCTACCGACCGGCGGCACCGCCACCGCTGTGGAAACGCCCTCGGCGGACGCGGCCATTTCGTCGCCGGCCCGGGTCACGCCGCCGGTCGCGGCCACCATCTCCCCGGACGACATCGACGACGACTCCACCCACGACCTCGACACCGCCGCCGCGGCCGCGGCCACCAGTCGCTTCGCCCGATCCTGGACCCGGCACACCGGCGCCGACGCCACCAGCTGGGCGCCGCGGCTGGCCGCCCTGAGCACCCCCGTCCTGGCCGGCAAGCTGCGCCACGCCGACCCGGCCGGCGTGCCCGCCGACAAGGTCACCCGCACGCCCCAGATCACGGCCATCCCCGGCGGCGCCGACGCCCGCATCACCACCGACGCCGGCACCCTGCACCTGACCCTGCTGTACCAGGGCCGCTGGCTGGTCCACACCCTCGACTGGATCCCGGCCCGATGAGGCTGCGAACCGCCGCCGTCATCGCGGCGGTGCTCACCGTGCTGTGCTGCGTCGGCACCGGCGTGATCGGCGGCGGCTACCGGATGCTGACCAGCAGCGCCTCCGCCGGCTGCGACGTCAGCGTCGACCCCGACCTGTCGTCGCCCAAGGTCGGCGACCTCAACGACGAGCAACGCCACAACGCCGCCATGATCATCGCCGTCGGGCGGCAGAAGAAGGTCCCGGCCCGCGGCTGGGTCATCGCGATCGCGACCGCCCTGCAGGAGTCCAACCTGCACAACCTCGGCGACCTCGGCGCGAACAACGACCACGACTCGCTCGGGCTGTTCCAGCAACGCCCCAGCGCCGGCTGGGGCACCCCGGCGCAGATCCTCGACCCGGTCTATGCCGCCGGCAAGTTCTACGACAAGCTCATCACCATCGCCGACTGGGCCACGATCCCGCTCACCGAGGCCGCCCAGGCCGTGCAGATCAGCGCCTACCCCGACGCCTACGCCAAGCACGAGCCCCTGGCCACCGCGCTCGTCAACGCGCAGGGGCCAAGCGGCGACCTTGGACTCGGCTGCGCCGACATGGCACTGGGCACGGCTGAGCCGGCCCCCCGCAACCCTGACGGAACCTGGCCGGAAGAGAGCTGCAGCATCGTCCCCGATCCGACCACCGGCGCCGGCTGCCTCACCCCACGCACGCTGCACCTCGTCCAACAGGCCACCGCGGCCGGCTTCCCGAAGCCAGGCTGCTACCGCGTCGACGACCACGGCGAACACCCCAAGGGCCGCGCCTGCGACTTCATGATGACCTCCGGCGGCGAAGCGTCAGGAGCCCAGAAGGCACGCGGCGACGCGATGGCCGCCTGGGCGGTCTCCAACGCCGACCGCCTCGGCATCAAGTACGTAATCTGGTTCCGCATGATCTGGACCCAGACCCAAGGCTGGCACGCCTACAACAACCCGTTCGGCGGCAACGACCCCTCGGGCTGGCACACCAACCACGTACACATCTCGATGTATTAAGAGCAGGCGGCGCCTATCCGCCACCGAGTAGGGCCTTGACGGCCACACCGGCAGCCGCCGCCACCGCGGCCTTCGGGGTGTCCCTGAGCAGGTCAACCACCTTGCGAAGAAGCGACTTCTTCTCGTCGTTCTGCTCCCGCTCGGCGAGCTCGACCAGCGTCTGGATCAAGACGTCGGGTATCACCGGCCACAGCCCCACCCGCCGCCGCGCCTCGCCCGTGGGGAACCGGACCGACATGATCCGGCCATCGCCGTCCTCGAACTGCTTGAACAACGGCGGATCCTCGTTGCGAAGGGCCCGAAGCGCCGCCTGGACCGTCGCTTGATCAAACCCGGTCTGGCGCTCGATGGCATCGTCGCGAGCCTGCTCGAACTGATCCGGATCGCACAGCGCAACCGCGGCCGCGAGCACCGGATAGTCGCGGTCGTCCCAGGTTCCCACACTCATGGGCTGATCCCCGTCTTCGCCGGCACACCGTCACGAGCTATCTCCGCCGCCGGGATGGTCCTCGGCAGCCTCATTACAGGGTGCGTGTAATACCTGCTCGGAGGGCTAGAAACACCTCCCAGAAACACCCCCGGGGTGGGCACCGTGCGCAACCGTCGCCATCGTGGTGGTGGTTCTGGGCGCCGCGCGGCAGGGGTGCCGCTGGTCAGGCGGACAGCGCGCGCATCCCGCGGAACGGCACGTGCGTACGGCTGGGCCGCATCGCCAGGCCAGCGTCGGTGACCTCGACGTTCGCTTCGCGGTAGACCAGCTGCACCTCGCGCAGGTGCTTGGCGAAGTCGCGCCGGAACTGCTGGCGTCCCTGCTTGGAGTCGGCCAGGTTGGATCCGAACTGCAGCATCAGCCCCGCCCAGGGGACCACGGTGGGTCGCTGCAGGTACGACATGCGCCAGGTCAGCCACGCGTAGATGTCCAGCCGCATCGGTGAGCCGCGCAGCGCGGCCAGGGCCTGCATGTTCAGCGGTACCGGATGCTGGACGATCTCGTTGAAGAAGTCGGTCGACAGTTGGATCGTCGACGGCAGCAGCGGGTCCTGGTCGTCCTTGCCCCAGAACAGGTCCCAGCGCAGCGCCACCGAGATCTGTCCGGCCTGGTCGCGGTCCAGGCCGCCGTCGACCTCAACGCTCAGTCGGGCCTTGAGCAGCCGTTCCATCTGATCCCGCAACCGAGTGATGGAGCCCTTCGCGCCGCCGGTGGGCTTGAGCCCCAGCTCCTGCATGAACATGGTCAGAGAGGGTCCAAGCACGAGCGTCGGCGACTTGGTCTTCACCGCCTGGCTCGACATCCAGATCAACAGCAGCCGCGGCAGGATGCCGTACGGGTAGATCGGCCGATAAGTGCCGTCGGGCTGCCGGCGCTGACCCGGCTCGACCCGCAGGTGCACGTTGCCGTTCTGGCGGCTCCACACCGGGACATCGCCGGGATCGCGGTACGGCAGGTTCGTCTGAGTCAACAGCCGGGTGAGGTATCCGATGTCGGGATCCTCGTTGTCCCAGACTTCCGCTGCGGCACGCAGCAGCTCCACGCTGGTGCGTTTCGGCCGCGGCATGTCCTCCAGGCTGGCAGGCTCGTTGACCAAGGTCGAGGTCCTGGCCCGGCGTGTCGCAGCGCGAACATCGAATCGCATCTCGTCACGCGCCGAATCTGGGCAGGTCAGGCTGGCCGAGACCGCCGCCCCTGGGGTCTCGGCCACGGCGCACCTGGGCTGAGGGTGAGCGTCAGGCTGCCGGCGTCGCGTCGGCGGGCACCGAGCCGATGGTCAGCTCGACCGGGGTGGCGGTCTCGCTGGCGGGCACCTGCCGGGTCTGGTCGCCGATGTGCAGGCCGTAGAACTGATGGCCGGCGGGGACCCCGGTCACGGTGAACGCGTAACGGCAGCCGACCTTGCGGAATCCGGACCGGTCGCGGGAGCCGACCAGGTCGGCCTCCATGAGCTGCGGATCGGTGAGAGCACCGACGGCGACGGTGGTGTTTGCGGCGTCGGCGACGGTGACCTGGCCGCCGGTGGTGAGCGCAGCAGCGGCGCCGGTCCCGAAGCAGGCACCGGTCTCCCAGTCGAGGCTGTACAGGTTGTATCCCGCGGTGATGTGGCCGGAGATGGTGAGCGGCGGGGAGGCCGGGGCCGGGGACGGGCTGGTGCACCCGGCCGTGAGGGCGGTGACCGTGAGCGCTATGGCGGCGGCGGTGTGTCGATTCACGTCCGTGCAACGACGTCAGCCGGCGAGGAGTCGCGGACGCTACCCCCGGGCTCGCGAGGCAGATCCGTGTACCGCAAGGTTCCTGCGGGCAGAGCACCTCTCCACCGTGCGGGGTTTCGGCTACAGGAGAGATAACTACAGGAAAAAGCTATAGGGGGCCGCGGAAAACGGGCCTTGAGCTGGGGAATCGTCCGGGCTTGGTCGGCAGGGTATGCGTGGTGGTCGGCGAGTTATGCGTGACGCCACGCTCTCTACCTGCGGGCCCTAGTCGGCCAGATATGCGTGGACAGAGCCCTCGTAGGCCGGTTGTCCACAGCGTTCGCGGTCGCGGTCGGCCAGGTATGCGTGGACAACCGCAAGCCAGGGCACCTGCAGTCCGGAGCGGTCGGCCAGATATGCGCGAGCAAGGCCGCTCGGCGCCCCGAGGTCGGCCAGGTATGCGTGGACGATGGCCGCGATCCGGCCGGCGAGGCTCAAGCGCGAGCAGCCCTCGGGTTCGAGTGCCTTCTCGAGGGCCCGCTGGTCGGCCAGATATGCGCAAGCGCGGAGCCGGGTGAGCCGGTCGGCCAGGTATGCGTGGACAACGGTCAGGCCATCCACAGGCCCTGTTTGCCGAAGAGTCCGACGGCTGTCCCTCAAGCGCCCGCAGCAGCACGTCTCAACTGCTCCGAGGGCTAGAAACACCCCCTAGAAACACCCCGAGCTGGCGCCGTCACCGGTCCACCGCCGAGGCGCCCGGTTCTCCCGCGGGTACGGCCGCTCGGCGTGCACCACCCAAAGGGGCTCTGACCTGGGGTTTGTACTCCAGACGACTCCAAATGCGCTTGGTGATAGTAGGAGCCCTCTTCGCTCTGCTCTCCCCGGTGGAAAAGGAGATTGCCGTGTCTTGGTGGCCAAGCCCGCATCGTGTCCGCCCCCAGCCGGCGCTGCCCTGCTCGGTGTCGCGATCATGTCGTTTTCACGTCGCGATCACGTCGCATAGGACGGTCCAGCCGTGACCGGGTTTACGCAGCTCACTGGTGGTGGAAACACCCCGCCGCGGATCCCGACATCTTTACCCACCCCAGAAAGCGTGATGCCTCAGTTCCTGCTGGAGTGGTTCAGCCATGTGACCGTGACGGCCATCGCGGCGTGGAGCGGCGTCGCAGCAGGTGTGGCCCTTGGCGTGGTTATCGTCCACGGTGCACTGACGCAGCTGGGCCTGAAGACCCGAGCAACCTACGAACTTGTCCCGGACTCAGTCTTCGACCCACCTCCCGGTCCAGTTCTGCAAGCAGTCGCTCAGCTCGCTCGAGCCCGCCGTGCCGTCAGCCTGCTCCCGCGCTCGGCGAGCGCGGTCCGGGTGTCGCTGGTCGGCGACGGCGACGGGCTGCTGCGCTACCGGATGTCGGTGCCCGACTACGCCAGAGCGGTCCTCAAGACCGCCCTGTGGCCCGGGGTGGCGCCGCTCGCGCCGGGCGAGAGCCCGGCCACCGCGGCCCCGCCGCGGTTCCACCCCGACGAGCCTGTCGACGCCGGCGCACGATGGTACGGAGAATCCTCCTCCCCCACCGGCAAGTCCACGGTGCTGCGGGCCGAAATGACCCTGGCCCGCACCGACCGGCTGCCGCTGGCAGACCGCGGCCTGGACCCCGACCCCCTCGACGCGTTCGCGCGGGCACTGGCCGAGGTCACCGACGGCGACCGGGCGGTGGTGCACCTGGACCTGGCGGCGGTCACCCACGCCCGGGAGCGGCTGTGGCGCCGCTGGGCGGTAGCCACCGCCGAACGCGAGCAACGCCGCCAGGACGACGCCGCCGAGTCCCGGCAGAAGCAAGGCAGCATGATGGGGGGAGGATCCACCCGCCTGCGCCGCGTCGGCATCGTCGCCGAGCAGATGCGGATCCAGACCCGGGCGCTGAGCACCAAGCTGTTCGCCACCGACCCGCTGTGGCAGGCCCAGGTGCTGATCCGGGTCGAGTCGCCGTCCAAGGAACGCGCCCGTGCGCATCTGCTGACCCTGCTCGCGGCGTTCGAGCAGTTCTCCGGCGAGAACTACTGGAAGGTCTGCGGCATCAACGTCGGCCGGACCTGGTTCGACGGCGCCGACTCCTGGTGGCGGCGTAGCTGGTTCGACCACCGCGAGCGCACCGGCCGGTTCAGCCCGCGCCGGACCCGGCGGGTGCGGACCACCGAGATGCTCGGCCTGCTCAAGCCGCCCACGCTCAAGTGCACCTCCGAGGCGGTCGCCCGTACACCGGCGTTGCCGCCCGCGCCGGCGCACATGCCGACCTACGTCAGCCCGGCCAAGACCCCCGGGTTCCTGCCGCAGGGGTTCGCGGTCGTTCCCGGCGGCGGCTGGCGCCCGGTCGGCACCCGCGCCAAGGAGAGCCTGTTCTCCCTCAACCTGGGGCGGGCGGAGTACGGCAAGAGCGAGAGGGCGATCGTGCAGGCGGTGCACCTGGCCAACATCGAGGACGCGCGGCGCCCCGATCGCGGCCACGTCGGGTTCCTGTACCTCGACCCGCACGCCGACGCCCTCGAGCGCATGAAGCCGTTCCTCGGCGCGGCCGCCGACCGGGTGCTCGAGCTGAACCTGTCCGCCGGCGGGGACACGCAGGCCGGCTGGAACCCGCTGAGCATGGCCGGACGCCGGCCCGAGGAACTCGAGTCCCGGGTCTCCGCGGTGGTCGCGTCGTTCGCCAGCGCGATGGGCTGGGGCACGGTCAACAACCGGGCGCAGACACTGACCCAGATGGCCGCCCAGTCGCTGTGCGAGCTCGGCATGAGGCTGCCCGCCGACCTGCAACCGACGATCTTCCAGATGACCACGATCCTCGCCGACGAGGACTGGCGCACCGTCGTGCTGCCGTTCCTGAGCGAGCACACCCGGAGCTTCTGGGAGACCCGGTTCGCCAAGCTGTCCGCGGAGGCGATCACCCCGGTCACCAACCTGCTCGACCGGCTGCGGGCCTCCGACCGGGTCGCCGCCCTGTTCGGCAGCCCACAGTCGACGTACGACGTGCGCCACGCCATGGACAACGGCTACATCGTGCTCGCCTGCCCGTCCGGGACCGGCGACAAGGACAAGTTGATCACGGCGTTGCTGCTGTACGACACCCTGCGCGCCGCGCTCAGCCGCCGTGACCTGCCACCCGAGCAGCGCCGCCCGTTCTGGCTGTTCGCCGACGAGATCCAGCAGTACGCCACCCGCGACCTGGCCCGGATGTTGGAGGAGACCCGCAAGTTCGGGCTGCGGATGGCCGCCGCCGCGCAGTCGATCAAGCGGCTGCCCGACTACCTGGAGGAGGCGTTCCTGACCAACCGCTCGCATCTGATCACGTCGGCGTCCAGCGTGGAGAGCGCCCGCACCGTCGCCCGAGAATGGGGCAAGTTCCCGCCGGAGCAGATCACCGCCCTGGACAAGTACACCGCGATCGGCTCGTTCCGCGTCGACGGCCGCAGCACTAATCCGGTGTTCCTGTACGGCTTCGAGGTCTCCGACATCTACCAGGAGCTCTACGACCCGGACGCCCCGCAGGTCATCGACGCAGCCGTCGACCGCAACCTCGCCCGCCGGCCCATCCGGGAGATCCTCGCCGGGCTGGACACCCTCGACGAGCGCATCGCGACCGCCCTGCTGAGCCGGCGCCGACAGAACCGCCCCGCGCAGCCCGCATCCGCCGCGCCGGCCGCGGCTAGCGGCGGCGGCACAGTCGTCGCGCTGCCGCCGCGGCGCAGTACCCGACCGCTGAACCAGAGCTGACGAGGAGGACTCCGGATGACCCCGACCGCCGTGCGGCAGCTGTCGCAGCTGGAACTCGACATCCTGACCGCCTGCCTGCACCACCGGCTGCTCACCGCCGAGCAGCTGCGGGCGCTGCTAGCACCCGACGTGCACCTGCGTACCCTGCACCGGTCCACCCGCCGGCTCTCCGACGGCGGGCTGCTCGGGCACGTCCCCGACCGTGACGCCCGCCGACCGCCGCGTCCGCGGCGGGTCTGGTACGTCACTGCCGCCGGCCGGGCCGCGGTGCAACACCTGGTGCTCGAGCGCCGGCACCTGATGACCGCCGAGAAGGCGGCCAACGCCCTGCAGCGGCACACGCTGCTCGCCAACGAGGTGGGTATCGCCTTCGCCCGGCACGCTGAGCGGCTGGGGCACTACTGCGGCCCGTACGACTGGGATCACGAGGTCGGCCACCGCTACGGCGTCGCACCCCGGGCCCGCGTGGTCGTGCCGGACCTGGTGGTGCGGTGCTGGCTACGTACCGCCGCAGACGACACGCTGCTCACCCGCTTCGTCGAGATCGACCGCGGCCGGTACAGCCCGCTGGTGCTCCGCAACAAGATCCGTCAGTATGCCGAGCTGCTCACTTATACCGGGCCGGCAGCCCCCGGCACGGCAAACCCGCGTCCGGTGTGGACGCGCGCCTACCCGGCCTTCCCGAAGATCCTGATCGTGTTCGCCGACCAGAGCCGCACGGCCATCGAGCGGCGCATCGACGTGTTCTCCGAGCTGTGCCGCACCGATCCGGCGATCCGTCGCCATCTGCCCGTGCTGTGGCTGGGCTGCGCATCCATCGACCAGGTCCTCACCGAGGGCCCGTATGGACCTATCTGGCGTACCCCTCTGGCCGACGAGCGGGTCGACCTACTGGATGTAGCGTTGGCCGGGGCGGGCGCAGAGACGAGGGCGGGAATCGAGATCGGTGCCGGGTTACGGTCGCGAGGCTGATGACCGCTCACCTGGGTGGCGCGCTCGAGGTCTGGCACGCAGGCCGTTCTGACGTCTCGATCGGGCACGGCCAGCCGGACGAGACCACGACCAAGAGGGTTATCGGGCCGCCCGGGATGAGCCGCTCCACCTGCACTAGCGCCTTGTAATCACGGGCCATGGAGACACACAGGACCCGGTTGTCGCTCAATCCAGCGGCCGACACCGGCGTTCTATTCATCCCCATGCTGGGGCAGCGGTTCACCCCGCCGACCGTCTTGCCGTCCGCGCCGCTCATCCTGCCGTCTACGTGGTTGAGCTTCGTGCTCTTGTTGTCGTCCGGTACCGCCAAGTAGCCGTCGCGATACACCAGGTCGGCGAGCTCCGGATCAGGATCAGGATCCTGGATGTCCAGACGCGTGAGGTCGGCGGAGCCACCGGGCGGGAGCGTCACACGGTATGCCGCCTGGTCGTCTGCGGGGCGGATCTCCGGCGGAAGGCCGACCCGCCCAGCCGCGGGCAGACTACCCCCGGCTCGCGAAGCTGCTGGCGTGGCCGCAGGCGACGAGCCCGGCGCCGCATCGTCGGCCGACGGCTGGCTCTCCGGCCAAATCCACCATGCGGTACTGGCACCGAGTACGAGGATCAGCACCGCAGCGGCCTGCGAGAGCCGGTACGACCAGTGCCTCGACGGTGGATCCGCAGACGGGGCCGGGTGCACGTTCCCGGTCGCTGGCGGCGCGGGCTGCGTCCGAACGCTCACCCACAGGCTGACGCCGCCCAGGGCCACGGAGACGACGGAGAGGAAGAAGCTCCCGACGCTGGACGCCTGGTCAGCCTTGTCCAATCCCAGTCGGACGAAGCCAGCAACGCCGCAGGTGAACAGCGCCAACCCGAGCGCGGCCAGCGGCGCCCACCAAGCGCGGCGTCGTCCCACCTTGCGCGCCGCAGGTGGCGGCGCCGGTGTGGGCTCGGGCGGGGAATCGGTCGCCGAATCGGGCTCGGAACCGGTCACCGGGAGGGACCTACTCTCACTCGGTCGGGGCGTCAGTGGAGCGAAGCACGTCGACGCTCTGTCAGTCCACGGCGCCCGTTGCGTGCGGTCCGCGGGCCCACGGTACGCCGGCCAGGACGACCCGAGGCCCTCCTCTACCCCTTTCGGGGGCCGCCAGCCGGGCGCGCGGGTGGGGAGCTGGAGTCGATCCTGTGAGGCCCTGGGGCAGCAGCAAAGAGCGTTGGCCGACTGCAATCACGGCTTCCAGGAAACGAATTTTCGGGCATAGCTATGCGGATCGGACGTCGGGCTGTACTCCAGGACCTCCGCGATGCGCTTGGTGAAAGTAGGAGGTGATTCTCGTATGGACAGGCCGGAGAGCTCGGTGTCGCTGCTGCGGCGCCTCGGCGCGTTGTCCCCGCGGCTGCGGCAGCGCCGGTTCGAGCTGTTGCCGTTGCGCGGGCCTGGCTCGCCGGGCACCGACGTGCAGGGCCGTGCGCCGGGTGACTCGACGGTGCCGCGGGAGCTCGCGGACCTGATTTCGTCGATCGCGGAGATCGGCTACCTGCAGCCGATCCTGGTCGAGGAGATCCCGTCCGGTGACGGCCCGCCGCGGCGGGTCCTGGCGCTGGGGGAGCGGCGGCTGCGCGCCGGCCGGTGGGGTGCGGTCCACATGGAAGACAACCCGCACTTCCAGACGATCCCCGCGGTCGTCTGCCCGGGCCCGCTGACCGAGGAGGAGCGCCGGGTCTGGCAGCTGGTGGAGAACCTGGCCCGTGAGCCGCTCACTCCTGGAGAGCAGGCCGCGGGGCTGCTGTTTCACCGCTGCGCCGTGCTGGTCGGCAAGTTGCTGGCCGCGGGCAGGCCCGTCCCGGCCGAGGTGTACGCGCTCGACGATCCGGCCGAGCGGTTCCGGGCCCTGGAGCGTCTGCGCGGCGGCGACTCGCGCTGCGCTGCCCCGTGGTCGGAGGTGCTGACCCGGCTGGGTCTGCAGATGAGTCCGCGCAAGGCCCGCGAGCTGGTGCGCGCGTTCGAGTTCCTGCCCCGCGACCTGGTCGAGGACATGGACGCCCACAAGGTCGCCCTGCACACCCGGATCCGGTTCGTGGGGCTGCGCCGCGACCAGGGCGCCGTCGCCGACGAGATCTGGGCGGCGGTCAAGAGCCGGGGCCGCCCGGACCTGCTCGCCGCTGCGGTGACCGAGGCCGAAGCGCCCGCCGGCGCGGGCGATCCCGGCGCCGTCGTCGACGCCGCCGAACGCGGCCGGGACCTGTCCAACCTGGCCCGGGCCGAGAAGCTGCGGGCCTCGGCCCCCGCCGTGCCGGCCCCCACGAATGGCTCTTCGGGCGCCGCCAGCGGTGGCCTGCCCGGCGCCGGGAGCGTCAGTGCCGGGCCGGCGCCGGCCGCGCTGGACACCGCCGTGGTCACCGAGGCGCTCGACGTGTTGCGGCGCCTGTCGGCCGACCTGCGCGTCGGTGCACGCCCCGGCCGCTTCGACGCCGCCTCGCTGCGGCTGCTCGCCGAGCAGATCCTGCAGCTGCTCGACACCACCACCGCCGAGCCCGCGGCGCCGGCCGCGGCCGCCGCCTGAGATTGGGGGACTGACCGATGCCCATCAACCTGCCCTTGCTGGCCCCCGCGGCCGGCTGCGACTGCCGGCGCTGCCCCTGGTACGCCGGGCCCGACCCTGTCGACGCGTCCGCGGTCATCGCCCCGCTGTGCTCGGGCTCCAACCCCGACTGCTCCTACTGCGGCTGCGCCCGGGCCGAGGCCACCGCGACCACGGCCGCCGGCACGGACGTGTGCCGTACCTGCCCGGTGCGGTGCGGATCGCGGACCGACATCGGCGCGTGGATGGCCGATGTCGGCGGCACGCTGGAGTTCGACGACATCGACCTCGGCGAGCGGCGCCTGCCCGCAGGGCTGCCGAGGTTCGTGCCGCAGACCGACGGGTCCGCGGTCACCACCTGGGACGCCCAGCTGCGGTGGCCGGCCTACGGGGTCGGGCTGCGGCGGGTGTTCAGCCCGGACACCGCCAGCCTGTACCGGCGGTTCACCGACCGCGACGTGCACGAGGTGCTGGGCCTGCGGCCCGGGCAGCTGGCGGTGCTGGTCGGCTACGGCCTGGACCCGCTCGTCGAGGCGTTCTGGAGCCGGCGCCGCGTCGACCGGCTCGTCGAGCGGATCGCCGCCATGGGCTGGGACCTGGTGCTGGCCCCCAACTACAGCATTTTCGGCAACTGGCCGCGGGCGCAGCACCTGCTGTCGATGCGGATGTCGCTGCTGATCGCCGACGAGTTCGTCAACGCGGGCATGAACACCGTGCCGAACCTGTACTGGTACCGGCTCGAGGATCTGCGGCGGTGGGCCGCCTGGGTCGACGACACCGACCCGCCCGCCGTCGCGATCAACCTGCAGACCGTGCGGCAGGACTCTGACTGGCAGACCTGGGTGCTGCCCGGGCTGCACTGGCTGGCCGAGAACCTCCCGGCGCACCTTCCGGTGATCATCACCGGGTTGTCGCGGGCCGCGCGCATCGACCTGGCCGTCGAGCTGTTCGGCTCGCGGCTGCACCTGGTCTCCCAGAACCCGCACCAGTTCGCGTTGCACGGCGCGGTGATGACCGCCGGCGGCCGCCAGGACCTGCACGCCCGCCCGGTCGACGCGTTCACCGCCAGCGTCACCTACATGGCGTCGTTGCTCGACACCGCCGAGGCCCGGCGATGAGCGCCGCCGCCGCGGTGCTGGCGCGCCGTTTCCTGCTGCAGGTGTGGGACGCCGAGCTCGGCGCGTGCGTCGACGTCGTCGGAGTCCTGGCCGTCGCCGGCGGCGAGCACGCCGCGGTGTGGCTGCCGCGCGTCTGGGACCGGGCGACGCGCTGGCAGGAACGCCTCGACGGCGCCGACGACGTCGCGGCCGCCGTCGAGCAGTGGACGGACGAGGCCGGCGGTCTGCAGCTGACCGAGATCGACCCGGACCCTGCCGGCGTGGACGTGCGGACCGCCGCCGAGTTCGCCCTGGACGAGCTGCTGGCCGTGGTCCTGCCGCTGGTGGACGGGGCGGTGTAGCCGTGGGTACCGGAGGCAAGACCGCGCACCAGGCGTACGACGTCACCCCCACCGCATCGGGACCGGGCGACGGCACCGGGCCGTCGGAGTCCGCAGGGCAGGCGGCGCAGATCCCGGCGGAGCTGCAGGCGCTGACGGCGTCGCTCACCGACGGCGGCCTCGACCCTGCGGACATCGCCGGCTTCCAGGCCGCCACCCCCAAGGTGGCGGCCGCGCTCGAGCAGTACGGCGACGGCAGTGATGAGCTCAAGGCAGCCATCGGTGACGCCCACGCGCAGCAGCTGGCCTGGCTGCAGCAGCTCACCCCGCAGCAGCTGCAGCAACTCGCCGCGGCACAGGGTTTCCAGCATTCGGAGCTGGTCGGGCTGTCCGGAAAGCAGCCGCACCCGTTGGTGCACTGGCTCGACCCGTTCTACCCGGCCGACATCACCTCCAAGCAGAAGATCCAGGAGGTCGCGCAGGCCCGGTACGCGGCCCTGGCGGCCGGCGAGACCATCAACGGGCTCACCCTCGCCGACCTGACACCCCCGCCGGCGCCGGAGCCCGGCGATGGAACCTGGACCGCGAGCCTGGCCGACGTCGTCGGCCTGCAGGCGCAGATCGCCACCACCCTCGCCGACCTGCCCTACGCCAAGTGGGGCATGAGCGTCGAGCAGATCACGGCCGTCGACGCCGGACTCGCCGCGATCGTCGACGCGGAGAACAAGCTGGCCACCGCGTCGTGCCCCGACGACCCGCAGACCCTGGCGGTGGCGCAGGCCGCCGCCGCGCACAGCATCAGCCAAGCCCTGAACGGCAAGGTCAAGACCGGGGCGATTCCTCAGCTGCGGGAGGCGGCGGTCGCGTCCGGGATGCTCACCGCCGAGCAGGCCGGGGTCCTGGGCAACAAGGAGCTCATCGCCGCCGCCCGGCGCAGCACCCCGCAGGGTGAGGCCGGCGCGCTGCTGCAGACCGCCGACGAACGCGCCGGGCAGGTCGCTGACCGCCTGCAGGCCGCCGTCGCCATCAATGACCTGATCGGCGGGCCGCTCAAGCCCAAGGACCCCGCCAGCTGGGACGCCGCCGGAACGGCCAAGCTCGCCGAGCTCGCGCCGCTCATCGGCAAGGGCTACCAGGCCGAGGCCGCCATCAACCTGTGGCACGGCCAGGCCGGTGTCCCGCTGCAGAAGCTGTCCACGGTCGGCGCAGCAGACTGCGCCACCGGGTTCCGGCAGTGGGCGAAAACCCAGCCGGTGGGCGAGCTGCGCAGCGTCGCGGCGGCTCTCGGCCTAGAGAACGCCGGGGTCGGCACCCGCGCGCAGGTGCAGAACTACATCGCGGGGCAGTGGGACACCGCCATCGACACCGCGGCGCTGCAGAGCGCGGTCACCGCGAAAGCCACCGCCGCGAAGCCCACCCCGGCGGCGGGCGGCGCAGCACCCGCCGCGGCCACCCCGGCCGTCACCGGCGCGGCCACCGAACCGGCCAGCACAGCAGCAAAGCCCAAGCCGGCGGGCACGGCCAAGGCCGGCGGCCCGGTCGTGGCGAAGTCGGCCGGGTGGGTCGCCCAGCACGCCAACCTGGTCGCTGCTCTCAAGCACGCCGCGGCCAGCAGCAGCGGGCTGCCGGCCCGCCAAGACGACAAGGTCGTCGCCGGCTGGGACTTCGGCAAGGGCACCTCCGGCAGCCACCTGGGCGGCACGCACAGCAAGAGCCTGCACACCGGCCCGGACGGCAAGCCGTGGATGTTCAAGTCCGACTCCAGCGGAGGTGCCCGCGCCGCCGCGGAGTCCGACGCGGCCCGGGTGTTCGCCGCGGCCGGGCTACCCGCCGTGCCCGTCTACCGGGCCACCGTCGCCGGTAAGAGCGGCTCGGTGCAGCCGCTGGTCACCCAGGCCGACCACTTCCCCGCCTCGCCGAAGTCCTGGGGCCAGGCCGACGCCGACGCGATCGTGCGCTACCACGTCGCCGCGTGGGCGGTCAGCAACCACGACGGGCACGCGGCGAACCTGCTGCGTACCCCGGCCGGCGGGATGCTCGCGATCGACCTCGGCCAGGCGTACAAGTTCTGCGACTCCGACAAGCTCAGCATGTCCTACAACCCGGTCGGCTCGACCATCACGCACACCCTCTATCAGGCCCACCAGAGCGGATCGCTGCCCAAGGGCGTCACCGTCAACCCGGCCGCGGCGCACCCGGTGCTCGCCGCGATCGAGAAGATCCCCGACAGCCAGTGGCGGGCCATGCTGCACGACACCGCCCACACCGGAGCGAAGAAGGGCGTGTCCTGGGCGCCGGCGATGCGCCAGCGCGCCGCGAAGACCCACGGCATCCCCGCCGACAAGGTCAGCACCGCCCAGGTCGCGGAGGCGTTCCTCGACGCGGCCGTCGACCGCAAGAAGGGTCTGCGCCAAGCCTTCACCACGTTCTTCGGCGGCGAGCTCAAGCTGCCCGGCGCCAGCACACTGCTCAAGGGAGGCCAATAGTGGGAACCGGCGGCAAGAGCAGCCACCAGTCCTACGCCGTCGCACCCACGGCGGCGCCCGCACCCGACACCACCACCACCGCGGCCACCACCACCGCGGCCGCCACCACCACGGCGGCCGCGGCGGGCCCGTTGCCGCCGCAGGTCAGCGACTTCCTCGACGAGCTGATGGGCGCCATCGACACGGTCATGGGCCACGAACCGGTCACCGAGCTCGCCGCGGCCACCGAGACGGCCGCCGCTGGCGACCCCGGCGCGGACGTCGAGGCAGAACCATCGCCCGAGCAGCCCGCCGGCGAGGCGACGCCACCGCCGGCGGCGGACGAGGACCCGGAGCAGACACCCGCGCGTGACGAGCCGCTGCTGCCGGTGCCCGACGAGGTGCCGGTGGGGCTGGCCACCGGCGTGCCGGCGCTGGTCGGCGGCGCCGACCTCGTCGACTCCGCCGCCACCGTCATCGCCTACGACAGCCCGGACGGGCCGCGCGAGGTGCTGCTGGCCACGGTCGACGAGGCCGCCGAGGCGAAACTGCTCGAGGCGCTCGCCGACGGCTCGACCGAAATGGTCGCCACGCAGGTCCAACAGCAGGTCAACGGCCGGCTGCCCGTCGACGAGCAGCAGCAGCTGCACGAACAGGTCGCCAAGGCCGCCAAGAGCGTCAACCACCGGCTCAAGAACGGCGAGGCGATCCCGGAGCACGTCGTCGGGTACCTGACCGCCGCGGAGCAGGCCGTCGCCGCAGTCCAGAACGACCCCGGCGCCACCGCGGACGAGAAGGCCATGGCGGCGCACTACGGCCAGCACCTGGCCGCGATCCGCGACCGGGTCGACGGGACGGTCAACGCCGGCTACACCGAGGGCGGCAAGATTCCCATGGTGGAGCCGTACCTGCACCACGGCGTGGCCACCGTGACCACCATGGTCCCGGTGCCCGGCCAGACCAGCGACGGCCTCGCGATCACCTCGCGCAAGGCCACTCGGATCAACGCCAGCATCGACCCGGCCACCGGCACCGCGAGCTGGGACGGCACCGCGCGCAGCAAGGCCGACGGCACCGAGTACGCCATCGACCTCGGCGACGGCTACCAGGCCGTCTACCGCCCGTACGCGGCCAACGACCCGAAGAACACCGACTACAGCCTGCGCGGCAAACTCGAGGTCATCGCCCCGCCCGGCGCCGGGCACGCGGCCGAGCTCGTCGACCGGCTCGGCCAGCTGCACCTGGTGAACCGGCCGATGACCGCCGGCGAAGGGGAGTGGAGCTACCTGCAGGCCAACATCACCGCCCAGGGCCTGGCCAGCAACCCGGCCGTGGCCGGCGCGCTGGCCGACTCCGCCCAGCTGCACGACCTGGTGCTGCAGGAGCTGTACTACAGCCACGCCCACGAGGCCGTCGGCAAGAGCGACACCGAGCTGGCCGCGATGGCCCGCGGTCTGCAACTGGAGGCCGCCGCCCGGGTGCTGCCGAAGAAGGTCACCGCCGTGCGCGACGCCGTCGCCCAGGCCACCGGCCACACCGACGGCGCCGCCCTGGCCGCCAGCGCCGGCTACGACCCGACCCCGCAGCGCAGCGGCGGCTGGCTGACCTGGTCGCGCTTCGACGTGGGCGGCAACGCGGACGGTGTCGCGCAGGCGTTCAAGGGCAAGAAGCTGGTCCACCGCCTCGGCGGCGGCGGCCTGACCCAGATGCTATCCACCGGCGTGCTGGCCAGCACCGAACGACGCGCCACCATGGGCACCGCCACCGGAATCGGGATGAGCGAGGCCGCCGACAAGAAGTCCGGCGGCGCCAACAGCGTCTTCCTGCGCGTCTCCGGCAAGGCCCCCAGCGGGCCGGCCCTGGTCTGGGACGACCCGCACGTGCTGATCCGCCGCGCCGACTGGTACGGCTACAACGGCGACCACCTCGGCGCCATCAACCCGGCCAACCAGCACTACTCCGGCTCCCTGACCCGCGACCCGATGAAGGTCGCCACCTTCGGCGCCAGCAACAACGAGGTGATGTTCCGCGACGGCCTCGACCTGCTCGGCGCCGAGGCGCCCAGCCGCATCGTCTGCTCCGGGCCCGGCGAACGCGCCCAAATCCTCAAGCTGCTGACCGACCGCGGCATCACCGAGCTGCGCGGACGCCCCATCGACCAGGTCGTCACCTGACGGCTCTGTCCACCTCGACCCACCGGGAGCACTCCATGAACCCTGACTGGCACCGCACCCTGCAGCAGCTGCTCGACACCGACGCGGAACTGGTGGTCTCCGACCCCGGCGGCGAGATCACCTTCGCCGCGCCGCTGGCCCGCGCCTGGCGCCTGGACACCGACGACGCCGACTGTCTATGGCTGCGACCGTTGTCCGCACCGGTCACCGGCGAGGACGGCACCACGGTCTTCGCCCTCAACCAATGCCCGCGGCGCGCCCTGCAGCTCGCCGACGTGCGCACCGACAGCGGCGAGCTCGTCATGCAGCTGCGCAGCGGCCAACGGGCCCGGATCCGTCCCGCGACCGGCGCCGCGGTCGATGTCCTCGCCGCGTGGGACACCTTCGTCGGCGCCCGTCTGGACGCCGCCGAAGAGCTCGCCCTCGACGCGCTCGACGAGGACTCCTGGACGGGCCGGTACGCATAACCCCTTGTGCTTATATCAAGCTAACGTTACCTTGATATAAGAACGGCGGTGGAGCCGTAGACAGGAGGACTGACATGAAGGTCACCAAGGACACCTACGTCGCCGCGTACACGCTCGCCCCCGCACAGATCGAGGGCCTGGGATGGGTGGCGACGGGCACCGACCGCAGCTTCCACAAGGGTCTGTTCGGCATCGGGGAGACGCCGGAGCTGGCCGCCCGCAACCTGGCCGCGGCGATCCGCGACGCGCTGCACGGCCCGGCCGCCGCCAAGCGCGGCTGGGCACCGGACCGGTTCAACCGGGTAGTGCTCATGCAGGCCGTGCAGTACCAGCTGGACGAGCTGCCCGAGGCGGCGTAACGCCGCCCGAGCGCCAGCCCGTCACCAGCACCGACGAGAGGTAGCCATGACCCGGGCCCGCCACGTGATCGAGGCATTCAGCGCCGAACGGCTGCGCACGCTGCGCCGCGAGCGCCGACTGAGCCAGGAACAGCTGGCCCGCAGCCTCGCCGCGGCGGCGTCGGACAGCGCGGTGACCCGGGAACGACTCAAGATCGTCGCCTATGAGGGAGGAACCCGCCGCCCGGCAGCGAAGGCACTGCACGCCCTGGCCGCGGCCCTCGGCGTCGACGCGGCCGAGCTGCTCGACCCCGAAGCGCCGATGACGGTGGAACTGTTACGGGCGCTGCGCAACCTCACCCAAGGACAGGTCGCCGCGCACCTGGGCATCACCCAGGCCCGCTACAGCCAACTCGAATCCGGTCAGGCACAGCTCGACCCCCAGCGCCGCGAACAACTCGCGGAACTGCTGCGCGTACCGCTCGACGCCCTCGACGAGCTATTGGCCGCCCGCGGGCAGGGGCAGCCATGAGCGCCCTCGTGCAGCACCGCCAGAGCCTGCTGCACCACCACCTCGACCAGGCCGACAGCGCCGCCCGCGCCGACCTGTGGTGGCTACTCACCCGCACCCACGCCTACGCCGCGGCGGCCGGGATCACGGTGGACGTCGTCCTCGACCCGCGCTCCTACCACCGCCGGACCGGCCGCACCGTCGGCCGCTGGTGCGCCGGTGACGCCTACACCGGCCCCGCCGGTGCCCGCTGGCCGGTCCCGCTGATCTACCTCAGCCCGCGGCTGCTGCCGACCCGCGGCGACGCCGAAACCGTCATCGCGCACGAGGTCATGCACGCCCGCTGGCCCAGCTACGGCCACAAGAAGATCGCGTTCGCCCGCGCGCAGCAGCTGCTCGACGCCGTCGCCGGTATCGCCTGAACCATCCCGCCCGGCCCACCCGCCGCTGAAGACAGCCGCTGACGTGGGGCCGCCCTCCACCTTCGACAGGAGTACCGCCATGCAGCACGCCACCGGATCGCTGTTCGGCCTCGCCTACGGCGACGCCCTCGGCAAACCCACCGAATTCCAGACCGTCGAGCAGATCATCGCCCGGTATGGGCCCGGCGGGCCCCGCGACCTGGAAGGCGACCCCGCCCTGGTCACCGACGACACCCAGATGGCGCTCGCCGTCGCTCACGCACTGCACGACGACGCCGCGCTGACCCCGGACGAGCTGGAGCCGAGGCTGCGGGCCCGGTTCGTCGCCTGGTGGCGCAGCCCGGACAACAACCGGGCCCCAGGCGGCACATGCATGGCGGCCTGTTCCCGACTGGCCCAGCCGGGCCGGTGGCAGCACGCCACCGTAATCACCTCCAAAGGCTGCGGCGCGAACATGCGCGTCACCCCGGTCGGACTCATCCCCGGCCTCGACCTCGACATCCTCGCCGGGATCGCGCAGCTGCAAGCCGCGCTGACCCACGGGCACCCCACCGGCCTGACCGCCGCCGAACTGACCGCCTACGCCGTCCGGCTGCTCCGCGACGGCGCCGACCTGGACACGCTGCCCGCCACGCTGCGCGACCACTGCGCCAGCCAACGCCGCCGCTACCACCACGACTGGCTCGGTGACCTGTGGTCGGTGGCCCGGGCCAGCACCCCCGAGGCGTTCATCGCCGCGGGCTGGGACGAATGCGCAGCAGCCGTCGACCGGCTCAGCGAGGCCCTGATCGACCCCGACCGCGGCGCTGACCCGTGCGCCGCGACCGGCGCCGCCTGGATCGCCGAGGAAGCCCTCGCCACCGGCCTGTACTGCGCGCTGCTGTTCCCGGACAACCCGGTCACCGCCCTCGCCCGCGCGGCCACCAGCTCCGGCGACAGCGACTCCATCGCCTGCCTCACCGGAGCATTCCTCGGAGCCACCGGCGGCGCCGAGATCTGGCCCGCTCACTGGGCTACCCGCATCGAGTACGCCGACCAACTGGCGTCCCTCGGCGCCGCATGGGACGCCACGGCGGACACCGAAAGGACCGACAGGAACCAGAAACAGTTCCTAGCCCCGTAGTGGAGACCGGCCCCAAGCGGCCGGTGAGTCCTCAGCATGCCCAGGTAGCCCGCTCTCCGCAGTCTCGCTGGCCGCGGAGAGCGGCGCAAGAAGCCGCTGAAGCCTGGACTGACCTGCGTGGCCGGCGGTGACGCCGCGAGGCGCCGGCCGCAATGGAGAGCGGCGTGGGGATGCCGCTGAAGCCTGAACCATCCCGGCCAGGATGATGATGGCGCCCTCGCGGCCGCAATGGAGGGCGGCGTAGGGATGCCGCGAAATCCAGACGATTGTAAACCTGCCGGCCTGGTGAGCGCCGCAATGGTGAGCAGCATAGGGACAGCCGCTGAGGCACAATGATCCGGCGCGACAACCCCCGGCTATTGGTGCCGCAATGGTGAGCGGCGTAGGGCTGCCGCTGAAGCTTGGACAGCACGATGCCGACGGGCGGGCCAGCCGCGCCGCAATAGAGAGCGGCGTAGGGCTGCCGCTGAAGCTCCCCCGCGGGTACGAGGCCCCGGCCCTGTTCGAGCCGCAATGGAGAGCGGCGTAGGGATGCCGCTGAAGCACGCCGGATCTCGCCTTTCAGGACCGCCCCACTGTGAGGAGCCGCAATGGTGACGGCGTAGGGCCGCCGCTGAAGCCAAACACCGCGCCGGGCTCCCGGCGGGCAGCCGCCACGCCGCAATGGAGAACGGCATAGGGATGCGGCTGAAGCGAACGCGACGCCGAACGGCAGACCACCGAGGCATGGCCGCAATGGAGAGCGGCATAGGGACACCGCTGAAGCCCACCAACAGGCGGGAAGCCGCTCCGACGTGGTGCTGAGCCGCAATGGAGAACGGCGTAGGGATGCCGCTGAAGCCGCCGTCGACGAGCTGCGCCGCATCGGCAACAACCTGCCGTAATGGAGAGCGGCGTAGGGACGCCGCTTAGGCGCCGCAGCGCTTGCGCCAAGACCGCCACCGGGCCAGGCCGCAATGGAGAGCGGCGTTGGGATGCCGCTGAAGCTGCCGGTCTCGCAGATCCTGGCCTTCCTCAACGAGCCGCAATGGAGAGCGGCCTTGGGATGCCGCTGAAGCTGAGCCGCGTACGGGGACGAGTATGGGCGAGTGGTTGGCCGCAATGGAGAGCGGCCTGGGATGCCGCTAAGAACTCCTAACTCAATCGGGTGTATCGGTATGACCTGATCTTCGGTGTGGTCGTTGTCGGTGACATGAGGAAGCGCGACCCGCAACCGTGGCTGGTCGACGACGACCTCTGGACCCGGGTCGAGCCGCTGATTCCGAAGCAGCGGCCGCGGTCGGGTCCTGGTCGTCGACCGGTCGATGACCGCAAGGTGTTGTGCGGCATCCTGTTCGTTCTCTACACCGGCATCCGCTGGGAATGGCTGCCCCGCGAGCTCGGCTTCGGCTGCGGTATGACCTGCTGGCGACGGCTGCGCGACTGGAACAACGCCGGCGTCTGGCAACGGCTGCACGAGGTCCTGCTGGCCGAGCTGCGTGCCGCGGGCAAGCTCGACCTGTCGAGGGCCGTGGTCGACGCCAGCCATATCCGAGCGCTCAAGGGTGGCCCAAAACCGGCCGGAGTCCGGTAGACCGCGGCCGGCCGGGCTCCAAACACCATCTGATCACCGACGCCGGCGGTGTTCCCCTCGCGGTGCTGCTCACCGGCGGCAACCGCAACGACGTCACGCAACTGCTGCCGCTGGTGCAGGCGGTGCCGCCGATCCGCGGCAAACGCGGACGGCCCCGCCAGCGGGCGCCGAAGGTCTACGCCGACCGTGGCTACGACCATGACAAGTACCGTGCCCAGGTCCGTGAGCTCGGCGTCACTCCGGTCATCGCCCGCCGCGGCACCGCGCATGGTTCCGGGCTGGGGAAGTTCCGCTGGGTCGTCGAGCAGACCTTCGCGCTGCTGCACTGGTTCCGTCGTCTACGCATCCGCTGGGAGATCCGCGACGACATCCACGAAGCCCTGCTCAAACTCGGCTGCGCCCTCATCTGCTGGCGCCGCCTCCGGACCACGAAGAGTTAGGAGTTCTAAAGCCGGAAGGGGACCGCCAGGAGCCGCTCGGCCAGCTCGCCGCAATGGAGAGCGGCCTCGGTGTGCCGCTAAAGCTCCTCCGCGGGTACGAGGCCCCGGCCCTTTTTGAGCCGCAATGGTGAGCGGCGTAGTGATGCAGCTGAAGCCTGATCCTCGAACTCCTCATCAAGGCCGTACCGCAGCCCGCAATGGTGAGCGGCGTAGGGACGCCGCTGAAGCGACGCGCTGGCGGCGCAGGTAGCCGAGCTTCATCCGGCCACAATGGTGAGCGGCGTAGGGATGCCGCTGAGGCAGATCCGCATCCAGCGCTGCAGCTGGGCCGCCTGGGCTGCAATGGAGAGCGGCGGCTGAGGGATGCCCCGCTGAAGCCCGCGAGATCGGTGGAGTACGTGCGCCACTCCGCCTTGCCGCAATAGAGAGCGGCGTTGGGATGCCGCTGAAGCCTCAAGACCACCAAGCAGTGCAAGGACATCCGGATCTGGCCGCAATGGAGAGCGGCGTAGGGATGCCGCTGAAGCCGGTTCACCTTCTCCTGCCGGCGATCCTGGGAGTTACCGCAATGGAGAGCGGCGTAGGGATGCCGCTGAAGCCCTTTCTGGCCAGGAGATTCTTGGCACGTGTCGTAGATCTTCAGACTCAGGCTATGGCGCATCGTCCGAGCCCATCCCGTTTTGAGCTGCGGAAAGGTCCGCTTGGTGGCTGCATGCTGGAGATTCCTAGATCCACTGGGCGCGCGACACCACATCGAGGTAAGTCCGGTCCGTGCAGATCACGTGATCTGGATTGAGGTGGGGGCGAGCTCGCCGTCGGATTTGGCTTTTGCGAGGCGTCGAGCCGCGGCGATTGTGATCACTCCGAGGGGGCGTAGGCGGGTCAGGCTGGCGGTTGGCACAGCGTCGATGACTTCGGGCCGGATGGCGGGGTGTTCTAGCAGGGCTTGAGTGGCGTGGGTGTCAAGAGGTGGTCGCCATAGGGGCCAGATCATGATCTCGGTGCCTTGTCCGGGGAGCTCGTACCAGCAGGTAGCGGTGCGGCGGGCGCCGGTGCTAGTGAGGCGGAGTAGTGGCAGGGCCATGGTGGCGAGCCAGGTGGCGCCGGGTACGGCGGACGGGCGGGATTCGCCGTCGGGTTGGTCGACGGCGTCGCGGATGGCGCGGTGGTCGAGGCTTTCGCCGGTGAGGATGTCGAGGCGGGGCAGGCGGTCGATGCGCCGCCATCCTGTGAGTGCTTCCTTGAGCGCGGGTGGGTGGCGGCGCACAGCGGTCAACGGTTTGTGGAAGAAGGTGCGCAGAGCCTGTTGGCCGGCGGGCGCGGTGTAAGGGGTGGGTCGGCATCGTCCTCTGTCGTCAACCGCGAGGTCGGTGACGAGGGCGCCGTGCCAGGCGTGGGCGCGTCCAGTGGTGTCCTGATCGTTCAAGGTGATGGCCTTGGCGTTGTACGCATGCCGTGGCACGCGTAGGGGGTCACCGCCGGTTCCGGGGTTGGCTGGCGGGAAGTCATCCGGCACACCGGGGATCGCGGCGTGCTCGGACGTCGAGCTGACGATGCCGCCGAGGGCGGTAACGATGGTGTCGATGTCAGGGTGGCCGCTGTGGATGATCGCGGTAGCTGTCTGGGGGTCGAAGGACAGTAACGTGCCTGGGTGGTCGTGGTCGGTGAGCAGGCGCAGGACGCCGAGGGCGGCGAGGAAGCCGAGTGGGTCGCGACCGTCGAGTGCGGGCAGATGCACTGGGTGGGTCATGGCTGGGCGCCTTCGTTGCGGGCGGAGCAGTAGATGTCGGCGAGCCGCACGATGGTTTCGAGCAGGGCGAGGTTCCAGCGGCCGTAGCGGTCGTTGAGGGTGGCGAACCGGCGGGGGGCGGCCCAGTCAACCGTGTGGGCGGTGCTGAATGCGATGCCGTTCGCTTTGATCGTTTCGGGGTGGGGGTCGTCGACCGGTGGTAGCAGGGGTCGGTTGCGGCCGTGGTGGGCTGCGATGAGGTGGACGACGAGGTCGACGTCGAGGTCGGGGCTCGGGTTGGCGGTGAGGTACGCGGCGGCGAGTTGAGCGGAGAGCGCTTCGTGGCGCATGCCGGGTGGGTAGCCGGAGCGGCGCAGGGCACGCCGGAATGCGGGCCGGTCTGCGGGGTCCATGCCGGACTTGGCGAGGGGGTGTTCGGCGATGTCGGCGGTGAGGTGGTCGCCGCCGTGGAGCATGGCCTGGAACCGAGGATCGATCTTTCCGTTGTCATGACGGACTGCAGCCGTATGGAGGGCTGCGAGGATGGGTTCGGGTAGACCAAGGTTGCGGCCAATCTGGGTGGCGCGCGCGGCGACGGCCTGCTGGTGGGCGTCCAGGCTGAGCTGGCGGCGACTGCCCGTGGCGGAGCTGGCTTCAGTGCTGTCCTCGGTTAGGGCGAGGGTGTTTGCTGTAGTGAGCACGGCGAGGTAGCCGGGGGCACCGGTTGTTGTGCTGGCGTCCAGCACGGTGATGCGGGCACCGCGCTCGTGCAGGCGCCGCAGATTGTGGCCCAGCCGGGTGTCGGGTGCCACGGCGTCGGCGGCCTCTCGCAGCAGGGCTGGCAGTTCTGCCGGGGACGTTTGGCCGCTGGAGGCGGCACCGCCCGCTCCACCGACACCGTCGTGTGTGAACGCGCCAGGTCCACCACCGGCTGCCCCGAGAAGTTTCTGCAGTGGACGGGCAGCGTCGGGCACCTCTCCCAGTGTGCTGCGGGTCGCGATGGTGAGGGCGGGTCCGAGACGGAGGATGGGATTGCCGCGGCGGCGGGCCAGGTCGGCGACGTCGACCGCGTGATCGGTGGATTCGGGGTGCCAGCCGTAGCGGTCGCAGCCGCCGTAGCTGGTGGGCACGACGATCAGATCGCCGGGGCGGATGTGCTCTGCGGGTATGACGGTGGCGTCGGCGCGGTCGCGGTAGCGCAGGACCAGGGGGCGGCCATCGGGATCGCGTCGTCGCGTCGCCGAGGTGGTGGCTGGGTCGTCGGCGGGGTTGTGGTGCTGGTCGTCGCGGTCGCTGAGCTGCGGATCGGTGATCCCGGCGGTTAGCCAGCGCCGTACCGAGGCTAGCGGCACGGCGACGGATTCTTCTGCGGCTGGTGGGGCGGCGTCCAGGGCGGTGGGCCAGTCGTCGGGTGGGGTGGTGTGCAGTTCGCTGCGCCAGAGGATGCCGACGGCGGGGGCGGTGTCGGTGATGCCGTGCAGGTAGGGGGCGATGGGCGGGTCGGGGTGCGGGGTAGGGCTGGTGCGGGTCCAGGCGTCCAGGGTGGCCTGGTGCAGGACCGGGGTGTAGGGCTGGGGCTCGCGCAGCCCCGAGGGCGCGGTTGTGATGAGCCGGCGCAGCGCTGCGGGGCAGGCGTCGAGGCCGTCGGTCAGCTCGGCCACGCTCGTCTGTCTGGTGTAGGGGTGCACGGTGGTGTGGCTGGTCAGCCACTGCCATGTGAGGACGCGGGCGGTGCCGTAGACGGGGTCGTCGTCGACGGCTGGTGCCTGTTCGGGCTTCGCGGGTAGGTGCACGGCGAGGTGGCTGGGGTGCACCACGATGGCGCGGGCGTCCGGATGCAGACCGAGGCGGTTGAGTCGTCCCAGGCGCTGGATGAGCGCTGGCAGGGACGCGGATTCGGTGATTAGGAGGTCCAGGTCGATGTTGGCGCCCACCTCGACGGTCTGGGTGGCGACCAGCACGAGCGGCAGCGTGCCGGTGCGGTCCCGGTCGGCGGCCAGGCGCGGGTAGTAGTCGGTCAGAAGTTGGTCGCGGCCGATGTCGTGGTTGCGTCCGGTCAGCAGCACGGCGGGGATCCCGGCGGTTTGCAGGGCGGTGAATACGGCGCGGGCCCGGGCAACGGTGTTGACCACCGCCCCGGTGAGCTGCACCTCGGCGGCCGCGGTGGTGGCCAGGTGGGTGAGCGCGGCGGTGACGGTCGCGTCGGCGTTCTTGCTGGTGGTGGCCACCTGGACCAGGTGCAGGCGTTTTGGCGCGTTCAGCCGGCCACCTGCGACGGGGTGCTGTTCGTCGGCCGCGGTGATGGTGTGGACCCGGCCAGCGCCGGCGTCGGGGATGGTGGCGGACATGGTGACTAGCTGTGGCGGCGGCGCCAGGGTCCAACCATCCATGCCGATGGCGGCGTTCAGGGTGTGCAGCAGCGGTTCGACCAGGTGCGCTTCGTCGATGATGATGAGGCTGTCGGTGCCGACTAGCGCAGCGTCGATGCTGCGGGCGTATTCGGTGACGCCGTAGCCGCGGAACAGCATCCGGCTGCCGACCTGATCGACGGTGCCGGTGATGATGCTGGCCCGGTCGGGTCGTTCTGCCCACAGCCGGTCCCAAGTTGCGCCGCCGCGCATGCGGGTCACGTCGAGGATCGGGCCGTCGTCGCCAGTGGCGGCGAGCGCCTCGGCCACGGTGGCGGCGACGCTTCCCGCCGCCGCGTCGGCCAGGGCCTGTTGCAGACGCCGGGCGTGCAGATGTGCCTCGTCGACGACGAGCCGGCGGTCGACCACGAAGAAGATGCGCCGTCGACCCAGATGCGGGGCGACGGCCGTGATGAACACGGCTGCGTCGAGCAGGCTGGTCTTCCCGAGCCCGGTTGGCACGTCGATGACTTGCGGCCAGGCGCCCTCGGTGAGCACTCGCTGGACCAGGGCCTGCTGCCAGGGGAACGGCTCTCGCCCGTGCGCGGCGGTGACGAACGCGGGGAAGTCGGAAGCGGTCAGGGTCATCGCTCACCTGCGGGCTGGTGGGGGATGAACAGCCCGACACCGAGGTAGCGCAGGCTGCCGGCGATGACCGGGCCGCGCACCGGCATGGGGAACTGGATCCGGCAGTGCACCCACGGTCGCCGGGAACGGCTCTTGGGAATGCTGCCCGGGCGCAGCGCATTGATCGCCCCGCTGGTGGCGGGTCCGGTGACCACGTCGACCTGTTCAGGGCGGGGGTAGCCGGCGGTGACCAGCGTCTGTGCCACGAGCTCTTCGGCGGTCTGGGTCGTCGGGTAGCGATCCAGCATCACCGGCGTGGCGGTTACCCACGCCCGGGCACCGCCGCTGCTGTTCCACCGTTCCGGCAGCAGCCCGTAGGGCCGACTCCGGTCCGGACGGTACGACACTGCCAGTGGGCGCCCGCCGGGCAGACATAGCCGGCGCAGCCCGTCACCGGCCAGCAGACCGCGCAGCACCGAACGCCGCTGGTCCGGGGGCAGGTCACCGGGCAGGGCCACACCTACACCGAGCAGGTGCCCGTCGCTGTACGGGTGTCCCACGTCGGGGAGCGCCAGGAACGCGGCATGCGGTCTTCCGTCAGCACCGTGCCCGCTAACTTGGGCCGGGACCGGATCCGGGACTCGGCTGATCGTGGCGGCCCGCAGAGCCTGCGTCACCGTCAGCACGTCTGCGCCGGCGATCGGCGTCACCGACTGGTCGATGCCGAACACCACCAGGTCCGTGAACGGCCCCGCCACCACAGAGTGACCGGCATCGGGCTGGGCAGCTTCCTCATCGCTGGTGGTGTACTCCAACGTCCTGGTCGCCACTTCCCAAGCGCGCCGCCCCTCGGCGTGCGCGGCCCGCAACTGGTCGACGTAGCCCGGTTGCGGTACCCGCAGGCCGACGCTGCCTGGCGTGCCCAAGGGGGCCGGCCGGTAGCACACCCAGTCGGCGCGCGGCGCCGGCGCCTCCGCCGCGACCGTGACGACAACCGATGAGGTGGACCGGCCCAGGTACGGCACCCGGCGGGTCAGGCGCAGCAGCCGCCCCAGCACCGCGTCGTCGATGTCGGTCTGCGGCCACACCAGTCCTATCTCATCTGAGGCTGGGATCACCGATACCCGGCGTCGTTCGCCGTTGGTGCGCCCCGGCCAGGCCGTCGACCCGGACTTTCGCTTCACGGCGTTGGTGACCACAAACCCGGACCGGGTGGTCACCTCGGTGTCGTCGACCGGGCACGCCAGCACATGCGGGGCTGGCGCCTGTTCGAGCCAGCGCAGCGCCGCCCAATCGGCGTCCTCAACTGCGGAGGCCACCAGCGCGCAGAACACCCGCGCCGGATGCGGCGGCCACTCACCGCGGTCCCGATGGCCAACTGCGGCATCGAACCGGCCGTCGCGCAGCCGGATCGAGATGCTGAACGCCACCGCGCTATGCCGCCGTGTCCGTGTCGGCGGGTGCGGCCTGCGTCAGCGAGAACCGGATCGCCTCTGCCAGCTGCGGCGCCGGCTCCAGCGCCACTACATCGCTGTCCATCACAATGCCCGCATCGGCGGTGCGGTCACGCAGCTCTACGAACGCGGCGAGGGCCTCCGCGGCCGACACCTGCACCGGCTCCAGCTCACCGCCGTCCAGCTCAAACCCGAGGGTTTCCTGCACCCGGGTGAGGTCGCAACCGGACCGCAGCATCAACGAGGGCCGCCCGAATGCCAGCCGGTCACCCGCCACCGCCAACGCCGCCAACGTGGCCCGGGCCAACTGCGCTGCCTGCGGACTCGCGTCTCCGAACCCCAGTCGTTCCAGACCGGCGAACGATACCCAGCCGCGTCGGTGTACCTCGCTGACGGTGACCCCACCGATGGCGGGATTCGGGGCGATGTTGCCGTGCCCGCGCTCGCTGAGCTTGCTGCCTTTGACCTTCTCGCCACCCGCGACGTACTGCCAGTCCGGGTCGCCCTTGTCGCCCTTGGCCGCGCCGCTCAGATTGAACGGGTCCATCCGCCCGCCGTACCGTGTGCCGACGACCGGATCCAAGCCGTACATCTCCGACGTGTACACCCTGGCGAACCTCGGCTGCACGCCCTTGCGGTGCGAGTCCCAGGCGCCGAGCACCGCAGAGTACGGCTCGCGGCGGTACAACGCGCGAGCGTCGCGAATGTCGGCCGCCCGCAGCCGCCGCCCCAGTTCGCTGTCGTGGAATCGGACGCCATCGAGCTGGCTGTCACGCAGATAGGCATCGGCGTAGCGGTGCGGAAAGTCCAGGGAGGTCAGGACCTCCAGGCCGCCGTTGACCTTCGCCTCCAGCTGCAGCAGCGGTAGCGCCACCCGACCGGCGCGCGTCGCGGTCAACAATGCCTGCTCTACCCGGTTCGCCTGCGACGGCACCTGGTCCAGGACCACCGACTCCCGAACCGCGTCCTGGTACCGGCGCGGCTCCATCAGGTAGACCGGCAGTGCGCCCTTGGTCGGTGGCGGGAACGTCGGCGGCATCAACCGGCCACCGGGCCCACCCACCGGCTGATAGCTGGCCCGCATCACGAAACCGGCTTCTCGCCGGTCGTCTCCAACCGCGCTTACTAGCCGATCGGCCAAACTCGCCACGAATACCTCCCTGACAACGCTGGGTCGTCAGCAGGTCTACACCACACCACCGACAAAGTTCGATATGTCAGGCCGACCTTGGCCCTGGACGTCCCCACGGAGGCGGCATCGAAGCAGTGGGCGGTCCAGCTGATGCTGGTCCAGGTCAGGGAGTCGCTGGCGCGTGTGGAGGCGGTAACTTGCATACGTCGAGGTCGCTACGCCGCGGCTTTTGGCGATGGCCAGAACCCCTGCGTTGGTCAGGGATCGCGGTCAGCTCGCCGCCGCGGGCCATACGGTCGCGACGAGCACGGCGCCGGCGACGAGGAATGGTCCGAACGGCAGACTGTCCTGACGTCGGCCGCCGCGCGCGAGCAGGACGATCGCATACCCGGCGGCTAGTGCGAACGCCACGAAGACCCCGGCGTACAGGGCGGCCCAGCCCAGCCAGCCGAGCACGGCACCGACCGCGACCGCGGCCTTGACGTCGCCCCAGCCCAGCGCGCCCGGACGCAGGGCGGCGATCACGGCGAACAGCACCGCGACGCCGACGCCAGCCAGGGCGGCGCGGACCCAGTCGCCGCCGCGGTGCTCGACCAATGCCGCCAGGCCCAGGCCCGCGAAGACGCCGCCGGCCCACGCCGCGGTCAGCATGTTCGGCAGCCGGCGTACCCGGATGTCCACGGCGGCTAGCAGGATCCCGAGGACGGCGAACCAGCCATACGCCGGCAACTCGGCGCCCGGGCGCGGACCCAGCACGAGCGCGGCGAGCGCCGCCGCGAGCGCGAACTCGAGCACCCAGGCCCGGGGACCGAGCCGCGCCCCGCACCCCGCGCACGCGCCGCGCACCGTCACACCGGGCCCGGTCGCGGCGAACAGCCGGCGTCCACACTTGGGACAGCCGCTCATTCGAGGAGTACCGGCCGGCACGCTGCACGCGGTCACCGCGGCGCGCAACCAGCCGCCGACGGACACGATCCGCCACCGCGCCGGAGCGCTGCTGGTGCCTTGCCTGTCGACGTCGACGACGGTCGGCTGCTCAGTCACTGGCGGCCCCATTGGCGCGCAGTTCCTGCTCGACAGTGGCCAGATCGAAGCGCCACGCAGTGCGCGTGCCGGGGGCGCGCATCGCTGAGATCGCGCCGCTCTTGGCCAGCTTGTAGATCGTCTTGGTCGACAGGTTCAGACGCTGCGCCAGCTGCGCGGTTGTGAGCAGGGGAGGTATGCCCGCGGGCCTGTCTGGCATCTGACATAGCTCCCTGTCGAAAAATTTCGATGATCACTGTCCGCAGTGGCAACCCGGCGGATTCATGACGACCGCGACGGTAATCGACCGAAACAAGGGATCTGTTCCGGTTCTTTCCCTTGAGGACGGTGCCGATCCCGTAACGATCAGTGATCCCAGTGGATCAACTTCGGAACTGCTCGGAAGATTATGCCTGGTGGTGACCTACGTCAATCGGCTAGATTGGCGGCCCTCGAACTTGATCTCAGGCGTATGGGCGCCGGGGGAAGCGAGGCAGGCGCGGGGGAGTGCCTGCAGGAGTCGCCACGCCAGGGGAGGCGTTATGGGGCGGGATTCCGGGCATTCGCAACGTTCGATACTGATCACGAAAGCGGGCGCAGCCCTCGCCGTCGGCGCTGTACTGCTGGCGGCCGGCTGCGGCGACAAGAAGCCCGCCGCGCCGAGCACCTCGTCACCCGCGTCACCGCCGGTGTCGGCGAGTCCGTCCGTGGAGCCGGCCGCCGCGGCGGCGTCCGCGACGGTGCTGGATCGCTACCGCCGCTTCATTCAGCTCAACGTCGAGGCGGGCCAAGCGGCTGACTACCAGAACAAGGACCTGCTCAGCTACCTCGAGTCGCCGATGAAGCAGGAAGTCATTGCGTTCCTTTACCAGCTGCGGTCGAAGAACATCATTTACAAGGGTGTTCCGCAGTCGACTCCGACGGTCACGAAGGTGAACCTGGCGGCGAAGCCGCAGACCGTGATCATCGAGGACTGCTACGACGCGACCAACTACATCCTGGTCTACAAGAGCAACGGAAAGCCCGTGCCGATCAAGAACGGCGGACCGCGGCGCATCGTGCAGCAGACCACCGCCACCAACTACGGCGGCACGCGGGGTTGGCTGTTCACCAAGTCGCAGATTCTGCAGGGGCGGACATGCTGACCCGGCGGTTGCTGACAGCCCTAACCGTTCTCGTGGCCGCGCTGAGCGTTGCCGGACCGGCCTCGGCTGACCCGCCCGATGGCGGCTGTGTCGGCCCGGACTGCACGGTCGTCGGTGACGTGCCGGGCGGTCCCGGCGGCGGAGGCGGCAGCAACAACGGCGGTGGCGGCGGCACCGGTGGTGGCGGCGGATGCCACTACCAGGGCAAGACGGTGCCGTGCAGCATTCCCGGCCTGGGGTCATTCCACGCCAGTGACGGCTGCTACTACCTGACCTCACCTCCGCCACCGCCCGGCGCCGCTGATCCGCCGCCGCCCGGCGAGCAGGGCAACTGGTACACCATCACCTGCGGCGGCGAGGCGCGGCTGCAGTGGGTCGCGGGTGCACCGATCCAGGCGCCGCCGGACCCCGAAGTGCTGGCCCGCCGAGCTCTCGCGAAGATCACGCTGAAGGGCGCGGACATCGGGATGGCGCCCGCCCCGGGCAAGGCCGGGCTGGTGAACCTGCCGGCCTGGATGTGGACGACCGTCACGCCGAACACGTGGGGACCGGTCAGCGCCTCGGACAGCGAGGCCGGCCTGACCGTGACCATCACCGCCCGCGCGCAGAGCATCACCTGGAACATGGGCGACGGGCACAGCGTCACCTGCACCGGCCCGGGCACCCCGTTCCGCGCGGGTAACGGCGGCAAGTCCTCGCCGGACTGCGGCTACACCTACCCGCAGTCCAGCCGGAACCAGGCCGGCGGCAAGTACACGGTGACCGCCACGACGGACTGGCGCGTCGACTGGGACGGCGGTGGTGTCACTGGCGTCATCGACCAGACGCGTACCTCGCAGACAACCGTCCGGATCGACGAACTCCAGGTGGTCAACTGATGAGCCTGACCGACACCTCCCGCAACGGTGCCGCCCTGCCGGCACCGTCGATCGCCCCAGCGGTCAAGGCCGCGCTGCCCCGACGCCGCCGGCCGGGCCTGATCGCTGCGGGTGTGGTCATCCTCGTGCTGGGCTGCCTCGGCGCGTACGCGTTCGCCCGCGCCGCGGGCACCAATGAGCCCATGCTCGCGGTGACCACCACGATTACTGCCGGACACCAGATCACCGACGCCGACCTGAAGGTGGTCCAGGTCAACGCCGCGTCCGGGCTGACCCCGATCCCGTCGACGCAACGCAACACGGTCGTCGGCAAGTACGCGAAAGTCGAACTGGTCGCCGGCACCCTGCTCACCAATGAGCAGCTCACCACCACCGCGGTCCCCGCCGCCGGGCAGCAGCTGATCGGCCTGGAACTCAAGCCGGCGCAGCTGCCCTCGCGGCCGCTGCGCCCCGGCGAACCGGTGCTGCTGGTCATCACCTCCGACCCGCGCAACGTCACCCTGGACGGCGGGAAGAAGGCCACGTCAGCGGACCTGCCGTCGCCTCCGACCGTGGCGGCCACAGTGGCCGGCGTCGGCGCCAAAGCCACCGACGACACGGTCGTCGTCGACGTCGTCGTACCGGAGGCCAACGGGCCGGGCCTGCTCGAGCGGGCCTCGCAGGGCCGCGTCGCCGTCGCCCTGGTGGCGAGGTGACCCGATGGCACTGATCGCCGTCACCGCCGCCAAAGGAGCACCCGGGGCGACCGTCACCAGCCTGGCGCTGACCCTGGCCTGGCCCCGCGCCGCGCTGCTGGCCGAGTGCGACCCGTCCGGCGGCAGCGTCCTCAGCGGCTACCTGGGCGGACAGGTCCCCGCGGACCGGGGCATCGCCGGGCTGGCGGTGGCCGACTACCACGGCCGGCTTGTCGACGACTTCGCCCAGCAGTTGCTCTACCTCGACGATGAGGAACCGCACCGGCTGCTGCTGCCGGGCATCACCGACCCCGCCCACAGCGCCGGGCTCACGGGCCTGTGGGACCGCCTCGGCGAATACCTGCGCCAGCTCGACCGATCCACGCCGCCGGTCGACGTCATCGTGGACTGCGGCCGGATCCCGGCCCCGCACGCCCCGCTGCCGCTGATCCGGCACGCCGACGTGGTGCTGCTGGTCATGGGCCGCACCCTCGGCGCGATTGACGCCGCAGCGAGCCGCCTGAGCCTGCTGCGCCGCGAGCTCGAGCACAGCGGCGGCGTCGTGCGCCTGGTCCTGCGCGGCACCGGCGACTACGAACCCCGCGAGATCGCCAAGCGGCTGGACACTCCCGTACTGACCACCCTGCCCGAGGACACGAAGACCGCCACCATGCTGTCGACCGGTACCGGAACCCCCCGATCGAGCGCCACGCTGCTGCGGGCCCTGCGCTCGGCGGCGACACCCTTGCAGACCCTCATCGATCAGCGGCGGCACGTGTTTGCTGTGCCCGCACCGCGGGAGGCGGCCCGTGCCTAACCCTCCGGTCTTCTTCCGTCCCGACCCGAGTCCGGCCGAGCACACCCACAACGGCCACCACCGGGCCATCGAACCGGCCACCATCGCGGCGGCTGTCGCGCCGCCGGCCCCGGCGCCGCTCGTCGCGCCAGCAGGCATCACCGGCTACCCCGGACAGCGCGCCGCGGCACCGGTGCCGGGTCAGCCTCCCGTGCTCGACTACGACCTTGTGCGCACACTGCAACGCGAGGTCAGCGACCGGATCGGCGAGCGGCTGCGCGGCGGGGCCGTGTCCAGCACCCAGCAGCGGGCGATCGCCGAGGAGGAGACCCGCAGGCTGGTCCGGGAACACGTCGACAACCGCATTGCCGCCGGCGAAGGGGCCAGCATCGCGCCCGGATACGAGGCCGCGCTGCTGCAGGCGGTCACCGCCTACCTCGTCGGCTTCGGTCGGCTGCAGCCGCTGATCGACGACCAAAGCGTCGAGAACATCATGGTGATCGGCCACGACAAGGTCAGGGTCGAGTACGCGGACGGTCGTGTCGACCAGTCGTCGTTCACCGCGGCGGGCAGCGACGAGGAACTCCTCGAGCTGCTGCGCCGGCTGGCAGCCGGCGGTGCGACCGAACGGACCCTGTCGTCGTCCAAGCCGATGCTGCACCTGCGGCTGCCCGACGGCTCCCGGCTGGTCGCCGGCTACATCGTCACCCCGCGACCGGTCGTGGTCATCCGCCGGCACCGGATCAAGCGGGTCACCCTCGACGAGCTCGCCGCGTCCGGCACGCTCAGCCCGCAACTGGCCGACTTCTTGAAGGCCGCAGTTGCCGGCCACCTCAACATCATGATCGCGGGTCTGCCGTCGTCCGGGAAGACCACGCTGCTGCGCGCGATCGCCTCCGAGATCCCCTCCGACGAGTGGTTCTCGACCATGGAGACCGTCTACGAGCTCGCGTTGGACCCGGAACGGCACCCGTGGGTGGTGCCCTTCGAGGAACGCCAGGGGCACGGCGAGATCGGACCGAACGGCCGCCCCGAGGGCGAGAAGACCCTGACCGATCTGTTCCCGGACATGCTGCGGATGAACATGCAGCGGGTGGTCGTCGGCGAGGTGAGGGCCGGCGAGATCGTGTCCATGTTCGACGCCGGTGACACCACCCAGGGCACGCTGTCGACCATCCACGCCCGGCACGCGCACGCGGTGTTCGACCGCCTGGCGAGCCTGCTGATGCGTTACGGGGCAGCGCAGAACGCGCAGAACGCCTACATGCAGGTGGCCAATGCGGTGGACCTGGTGGTGTTTCAGGCGATGCAGCGCCGTCAGGGACAGCCCGCACGCCGGTACGTCTCGCATGTGCTGGAGGTCAACGGCCTCACCGAGAACGGCATGGGTGTGGCCCGCAGCGAACTGTTCGCGCCGCGCCAGCCCGGCGGGATCGGGCTGCCGACCGGGGTGCGCCCCAACGCCCAGATCCTGGAGGCGCTCGCCTACGGCGGCCTGGATCCGCAGCTGCTCGACGGCGGGTCCTGGGAGCGGGGGCGCTGATGCAGCCGCTGATCTTCGCCGTGGCCGTGGGCGCAGCGCTCGGCGGCCTATTCCTGCTGATTACCGGGATCGTGGGCACCACCCGGCCGGCGGCGCCGACGTCGAGACTGCGCCGTCGGGTGGTGCGGCTGTGGACCGGCGCCGGCCTGTCGCGTGCCGAACGCCGCGCCCGGCAGCTCATCATCGTGGCCGCGGTCGTGGTGACCGCCGGCGTGTGGTTGATCACCGGTATTCCGGTGGCCGGTCTCATCGCGGGTGGGGCTGTCATCGGTGTGCCGTGGCTGTTCGGTGCCGGCCGGGTCGAGCAGCGTGCCATCGCTCGCCTGGAGGCGCTGGAGACCTGGACCCGGCGGCTGGCCGACCTGGTCCGGACGGGCCTGGGGCTCAACCAGGCGATCGTCGTCAGTACCCGCGACGCGCCCGCGCCGCTGGCGATCGACCTGCGCGAGCTCGAGACGCAGCTGCGCGCCGGAGTGCCGATCCTGACCGCGCTCGACCGGTTCGCCGCCGCGCTCGGCGACGCCACCAGTGACGAGGTCATCGTCGCGCTGCGCCTGCACGCGACCGACCGCGGTCAGCGCCTCACTGACATTCTCGACAAGCTCGCGGAGAACACCGCCCGGGAGGTCACCGTGCGCCGTGAGGTCTGGGCCAGCCGTGCCGACCCGCGGCTGACCACGAAGTTCATGACCGGCCTGGGCCTCGGCGTGTTCGTGCTGTTGTTCGCGAACCCCACCTACATGCGCCCCTACACCAGCCTCGGCGGGCAGAGCGTGCTGGTCGGCTGCACCCTCGCGTTCGTGGCACTGCTGGCGTGGATCCGCAAGCTCAGCACCGCTCGCAAGGCGCCGCGTCTGCTCAACGCCAGCAGCGAGGTGAACCAGTGATCTCCCTCGTGACGCTTGCGATGGTCTGCGGTGGACTCGCCGGCCTCGGCCTCTGGGTGCTGCTCCACGGTCTGCTGCCGGCCGGCCCGCGCCTGGACGCCGCCCTGCAGCGCCTGCACGCACAGCAGGCCGCCGCGGCGGATCCGACCCTCGGTCCGGCCGGCCGGTGGATCGCGGCCCGGTTCGGTCCCCGGCTGCGTCCGCCGACGCGGGAGCTGCGCGTGATCGGCAAGAGCACCGAGCGGTACGCCCTGGAGAAGGTCGGCCTGCCGTTGGTCGGGATCCTGTTCGTGCCGTTCATGACCTACATGCTGTCGGTCATCGGCCTGCATCTGCCGATCGTGGTCCCGGTGGCCGGCTCGCTCGCCCTGGGCGTGGTGTTCTTCTTCCTGGTCGACGTCATGATCAAGCAGCAGGCGGCGGAGGCGCGGGAGGAGTTCGTCCGCGCGGTCGCCGTCTATCTCGACCTGGTGGCCCTCGAGCGGTCCGCCGCGCACGGGCCCGTCGAGAGCCTCGAGCGAGCCGCGCAGGTCGGCGGCGGCTGGGTATTCCGGCGCATCCAGGAAAGCCTCGACGCGGCCCGCTACGCGGGGATGCCGCCGTGGGACGGGTTGAGCCAGGTCGCCGACGAGATCGGGGTTCCCGCGCTCGGCGACGTCGGCGACATCATGCGCCTGTCCGGCACGGAGGGCACCCAGGTGTATCAGACCCTGGTCAGCCGCGCCCAGTCGCTGCGGGTGGCGCTGCGTACCAAGGAACACGACCGCGCGAACACCAGCACCACGCTGCTGTACGTGCCCACCAGCCTGACCGTGCTGATCCTTTTTGTTCTGATCGGCTACCCGTTCCTGATCCGCCTGGTCAACCCGTAGCACAACAAGGGGGAGTCTCATGAATCAACTGGTGGCGTACGCGCTGTCGTGGGCGCGCGAGCGCGGCCGCGAGGCGATGCGCCGTGACGACGGCGCGCTTTCGGTGGAGCAGGTCATCCTCACCGTCGTGCTGCTGGCGCTTGCTGTAGCCGTCGCGGCTGCGATCACCGCGGCCGTCAACGGCCGGATCGGCGGTATTACGTGAGGCTTACGCCTCGCATCGCCCGCTGCCGCCACCGCAACCGGTGGCGGCAGCGGGACCGCGTCCGGTGGCAGCAGCTGCTGGCCACCGTCCGCAACGACGACGGCGCCGCGGCGGTGGAAACCGTCGTCGTGATCCCCGCGGTGTTGCTGGTCATCTTCTTGAGCCTGCAGATCGCGATGTACTCCTACGCCCGGTCCATCGCGCTCGGGGCCGCGCAGGAAGGGCTGTCCGCCGCCCGCAGCTACGACGGCAGCGCCGGCGCAGGTGCGGCGCGGGCCCGTGACTTCATCGGCCGCGCCGGCGGCGACAGCCTGTCCAGCGCCGGAGTGAGCGTCAACCGCGGCGCCGAGACCGCAACCGTGACGGTCACCGGCACCAGCCTGTCGCTGATCCCGGGGCTGCAGTGGCGCGTCAGCCAGACCGCGACCGGCCCCGTCGAACGGTTCGTCGACTGACGAGCCAGCCTGAACTGACGTACGTCCCATGAAGGAGGCGCCGACCATGACCAGCCCGCGGACCCAACGCCGCGACGACGGCTCCGCCGCGCTGGAGACGGTCATCCTCGCCCCGCCGCTGCTGCTGTTCGTCGCCCTGGCCGCGATCGGCATGCGCGTCGAGGTCGCCGGCGGATCCATCGAGGGCGCCGCACACGACGCCGCACGGGCCGCGAGCATCGCCCGTGACAGCCGCCAGGCGTACTCCGACGCGGTCACCACCGCCCGCCGCAGCCTCGGTGCGCAGGGCCTGCACTGCGCGGACCTCGATGTCGCCGTCGACACCGGCGGGTTCTCCGCCCCGCCCGGCCGGGTCGGGGTCGTCAAGGTCAGCATCGGGTGCACCGTCACGTTCGCCGACGTCGCCGCCGCCGGGATGCCCGGATCCCGGCGGATCAACGCCAACTTCACCAGCCCCGTCGACCCTTTCCGGGCCCACTCATGATCACCCACCTGCGGCGGTGCCGCGACGACGAGGGACGCATCGCCCTCTTCGTCGTGATCATGGCGTTCGTCGTCCTCGTCATGATCGGGCTGGCCGTCGACGGCGGCGGCAAGGTCCGCGCACTGCAGCGGGCGGACAACATCGCCGCCGAGGCCGCCCGCGCCGCCGGAGAGGCCATCGACCTCGACCAGGCCGCCACCGGCGGCCGCAAGGAAGTCGACCCGGACCGAGCTGTTGCCGCGGCCCGCCAGTACCTGGCCGCCGCCGGCGTCAGCGGCAACGTCACGCTCAGCGGCGACCGGCAGCACGTCAATGTCACCGTCACCGCCCAGTACGACCCCGTCATCCTCGACCTGATCGGCTACGGCCAGCTCACCGTCACCGGACACGGCAGCGCCCAGCTGCTGACCGGCTGACCCCAGGAGATCCCCATGGCACACCCCGTACGCCGGGCCGGTCAGATCCTGACCGGTCTGACGGCGTTGCTGGCCCTGCTCGCCCTACTGTTCGGCGCCCCGGTCGCGTTGGCGCTGCTCGGCGGCAACCCGCTGCCCGACACAATGCCCAGCTGGACACAGATCAGCGACGCCCTAACGCGTCCCGACGACAGCGGCGCACTGTTCATCGCCGCGGTGACCATCGTCGGGTGGATCGCCTGGGTCGCGTTCGTCGTCCCGGTCATCGTCGAGGTCGTCTCCCGGATCCGGGGCATCCGGACGCCGCGACTGCCTGCGCTCAGCGGGATGCAGAGCATCGCGGCCGGCCTGGTCGCCAGCGTCAGCCTGCTCATCGCCTCACCCGCCGTCGCCGTCGCCTCCAGCACACCGGCGCAGGCCAGCCCCGCCACCGCCCACACCACGACGATCACGGCCCTCGCATCACCGGCGACCACAACGGTGACCACCGCCACGACCGCCCCCACGACCGCGGCGAGCCACCACGCCGGTGCCGACACCGGCGCCCCGGCCACCTACCGAGTCCATAAGGGTGACAACCTGTCCGCGATCAGCCAGCGGGTTCTCGGCGACGACACCCGCTACACCGAGATCGCCGACCTCAACCCCCGCCTAATCCATGACCCCGACCTGATCCACCCCGGGCAGCGGTTCGTCCTGCCCGACGGGGCCCACGACCACGGCGCACGCCGCCACGCCACCGGCCACGTCACCGAAGCGACGGAAGCCGCCACGCCGCCGGCGAGCACCCCAGCGCCGCAGCCTGCCGACACCGACCCGGCCCCTGCAGCGACCACCCCGGCAACCGCCGCGCCCACCCAGGCCGCGCCGGCGCCCGCCGCCTCGCACGAGAGCTCCGGCACGAGCACGCCGACCCGGCCGACGAACCCGACCGCCGCGGCCAGCGCCGCACCGGCACCGGCCCCGACCGCGGACGCCGACGACACGAGCAGCGACGACGACCTCGTCGTCCCGGTCGCCGCCACGGTGGGCAGCCTCGGGGTCCTCGCCGCCCTGACCCTGCTGGCCCTGCGCCGGCGCCGAGCCCGCCAGCAGCAGCACCGCCGGCCACGCCGGCGCATCGCGCGGCCCGTCGACGGCAGCGCCGAGGCGAAGCTGCACGTCGCCGCGGTCTCCACCGACTGGAACCGGCTCGACGCCGCCCTGCGTACCCTGGCCGCCGGCCTCGCCGACCGCCCCGACGAGCAATGGCCCGACGTGGTCGCCGCCTGGGTCGACGACGAGGCGATCCACCTGGTCCTCACCAAGGAATGCCCCGCCCCACCGCCGCCGTGGACCAGCGACAGCCCCACCATCTGGACCCTGCCCGCGCAGGCGGAACTGCCCGACGCCAGCGACCACCTGGCGCCACTGCCGTCCCTGGTCACCGTCGGCTCGCAGCCGGGCCAGCACCTCCTGATCGACCTCGAACGCCTCGGCATGGTCACCGTCACCGGCGACCCGGCCCGCGCCCTGGACCTGGTCCGCTACATCGGCGGCGAACTGGCACACAACCGCTGGTCGGACGAGGTGAACGTGGTCCTGGCCGGCCTCGACCCGGACGAGGCGGCCTGGATGGCCAAACTCGACAGCCACCGGATCACCGTGGCCGACTCCATCGAGCAGGCCGTCGCCAAACTGCGCCGGCGCCTGGCCGACACCCGCGACGCACTGGCGGCCACCGGCGCCGCCACCACCATGGTCGGCCGCGGCACCGAAACCGGCGAGGCGTGGCCGCCGCAGGTACTGCTCATCGCCAACCCCGCTGCCGAGCACCAGGAGCTGCTCACCGAACTGGAGCAGGAGCTGATCGCCGCACCCTCCAGCGGGTACGCCGTCGTGGTCACCGGCGCCGAGCAGCCACCCGGCCGGTGGCCGCTCACCGTCGACGCCGACGGGCAGCTGCGCGTCGCGTTCCTGACCGACGCCGCCCTGACCGCGTCAGCGCTGCCGCCGGCGATGCTGCAACCGCTCGCCGACCTGCTGGACACCGCCGAGAACACCGACGACCAGCCGACACCGCCGGCGGCCGACACCGAGGCGTGGGCCGAAGGCACCGACGCCGCAGGCGGCCTATACGAGCCCGCCGCCGAGCAGGACGTCGACGACGTCGCCGGTGGGATGGACGACATGTTCGGCCCCGCCGACGACGGGGAGGACGAACAGGACTCCACCGACTCCGAGCCGGTCACCGCAGCAGAACCAGTTCCGGTCCGGCCCGCCAGCGCCGTGACCTGGAACCTGGCGAACACCGAGACGACGCCGCGCCCTCTGCGCCCCGCGCCGGTCTCGACCGACCCCGCAACCATGGAACGTCGGCGCCGGGAACGCGACGAGCGCGACCCGCACCTCGACGCCGACCTTGCCGCCTGGACGAGTGGCGACGCCGCACGGCCCCGGATCAGCGTGCTCGGCCCGGTGCAGATCGTCGGCGCCGGTCAGGAGCCCAAGGAACGGCAACGCTTCTACGCCGAGTTCATCGTCTACCTCGCCTCCCGCGGCGCGAAGGGCAGCACCGCCGCCCAGCTCGAAGACGCCATCTGGCGCGACCAGACCGCCAGCTCCCGGTCGCGACGCTCTGCCATCTCCCACGCCCGGACCTGGCTGGGAGAGACCCCCGACGGCGGGCTGTGGATGCCGCGGATGGCCGGTTCCCAGCCGTACCACCTGGTCGAGGGCTACCTGTTCGACTGGAGCCTGTTCCGGCGGCTACGGGCGCGCGGCGAGGCCCGCGGCACCGACGGCGCCGACGACCTGCGGGCCGCCCTCGAACTCGTCCGCGGCGCCCCGTTCGCCGGCGTCCAGGACGGCTACCACACCCAGCGCACCCCGTACGCGTGGCTGCCCGACTCCGACGTCGCGCCGATGCACCTGGTCGCCGCGATCGTCGACACCGCCCACGAGCTCGTCGAGCTGTACCTGGCCGCAGGCGACCTGCCCGGCGCGCACTGGGCGGTCGAACGGGCCTGGCTCGCCGACCCCGAACGGCACGAGGGCCAGCCGTGGCGCGATGCGATGCGCCTCGCGCACGCCGAGGGCCGCGACAGTGAACTCGCCGCGTTGATCGCCGACCTGATGCGCCACCGCGACGCCGAACACGAGGAAGACCTCGACGTCGCCACGTACCAGCTGGTGCGCCGGCTCACCTTCCCGAGCACGCTCGCCAGCTGAGCAGTCCAAACCGGTGAAGTGCTGCGCGCCGCGGCCCGGCGAGTCCGCAGGTGGCCGGTACCGTGCCGCCATGACCGACCTCGTCGACGAGGACAGCCCCGCCACCGTTGCGCTCACCCGGCTCGTGACCGCGGGAAGTGCCCTGGCCGCGGCGCAGGCCCGGCATGCTGATGCGTGCACCGAAGTCCTGGAGCAGGTGCGGCAGGCCCGCGCCCGGGTGGACTCGCCCTTGGAGGAGCAGTTCCTGGCGCTGCTCCGGCTCGTGTACTGGCAGCATCCGGAGGTGCAGGCCACCGCGCTGACGCAGGCTGCGGGGTTTGCCTATCCGGCGCAGATGACTGCGGCGATCGGTCCGGTACCGACGGGGATCACCTGTGACGGCTGCGGCACGGTGCTGATGCGAACCTCACGCTCTTGGCAGATGCCGGAGGGCATACGGCGGGGGATGCCGTGGTCGTGTCCGGCGTGCTGGGCTCCGGTGGCCGCGGCACGGCAGGCTGAGTGGGACGCGCGGCAGCGGCGGTGGGAACGAATCGAGGCGGCCCGAGTGTCCGGGCCTGCAACGGACTGGCGGGTCGCGGTGACGCTCGTGCTCGCCTATCCGCCGGTCACGGGCGGCGGATGGGACGGATACGAGGCGGCCCGGCTGGTCAGCGACCGGCTCGCACACTTCGCCACCGATGCGCTGGTCTCCATGACGGTGAACACCGCTTTGGACCTGTTGGACGCGGCCGACCAGGTCGTGCTCTGGAACGCCGGTGCCGCCCGCCGCCGCGTGCGCTCGTTCACCGCGCTGGCGCCGCAGGAGGTCCTTGACCGGCTGCGGCGACGGGCGGAACTCGCCCGGGAGGCGGCCGCCGCCGAACCGGACGCCTGACCGCCTGGACGGGGACGTAGAACTGTCCCGTCTCGGGACTGGGGGCGCTGGCAACAGCGCCGCGCGGAGTCATTGACCCCGAGAACCGTGATCTCACTTATGGGCGGATCGGGTACCGCCCGAGCCGGTCGATGAGGCGATCACGGCCGGTCGGCTTTCCTCACCCTCGCGGCTAACCGTGTACCGGCCCGGTCAGCCAGCTCAGGTCCTACCGTCGTAACCCTGCCCCGGAGCCTCGTCCCGTCGATCCTGCCAGTCCATCGGGGAGCGTCGTCTGCTTCCGGACGCCGTCCCTGCCCTCGCCTTCTATCACAAAACATGTTATGATCTACGATAGAAGGCCAGTTGATGGCAGTCGGCAATGCCGGGAGGCAGGCGCTCAGAGACACGACCGCCTGCCTCCCGGGACCGCGGACCGCTCCAGGAGGGACACCATGTCGCGTCGCCAGGCCCGCGCCGAGCGAAAGGTCGGCACCCCGGAACCCGATTTCAGGCGACTCACGCCGCAGCTGCCCGGCGACGCTGTGCGCCTGGACGACGGCCAGGTGCTCAGTGCCGAACAACTCACCACCGGCGCGCTCGTGGCGTTCCGGTCGGCAACGCCGGAGCCGACCGGCAGCGACGTGGGCAGCGGCCTGGCCATCTCGCGGCGGCTGACCGGCAACCGGGAGCTGCTGCCGGACCTGTTGTGGTGGCGCGAGACCGACGGCAGCTACCGGGCCGAACTCCGGCCAGACGACACACCCGGTGACGCTGTCACCGTATCGCTGACCATCGTCAACAAGTACGAGCTGTACGACACCGTCACCTCGTACGTCGTGCAGGCCCGAGTCCCGGCCCGCCAGCAGGATCAGGACGTCAGCACGTGGGCGGAACAGGTGCTGTGGGACTTCCCCGGCACTGGCCGGTGCTCCGGCGACTCTTGGTACGACACCACGATCGACGACAGCAGCGACCCGACACTCATCGGTTTCACACTGCGCGGGTGACACGCCCATCTCTCCGCATCGCCGACTCCGGCCAACAGACCAGCGGGGTTCCCCGGTATGGCAGCGCCGAGGAACCCCGCTGCCCCACCAGCTCCATCCACGCATCAAGAAGTGAGGCTCTGCATGTCCACCGAACCGGCCACGACCAGCACCGTGGCGATCGACCCGGTCGTCGACGCGGCACACGCCGCGGCGTACCCCAGCATCGAGGAATACCAGGCGGCGATCGCCGACATTCGCTCAGCCGCCGCTCCGTACGACAGCGGCACCGGCCTGGCCATGGACGACGCCGTCTATGACGCGCTGGTGGCCCGGGTCGCCGCGACCGAGGAGGCACATCCCGACTGGCGGCAGCCGGACTCGCCGACCAACACGGTCGCGGCAGGCGTCGGGCGCGGCGGCGACGTCGAGCACAGCACGCCGATGCTGAGCCTGGACAACGTCTTCGACCCCGCCGGGCTGCGCGCCTGGGCGGACCGGCTCGCCAAGACCCTCGGCCGCCGCGTCGGCGGGTACACCGTCGAGCCGAAGATCGACGGAATGGCGATCGCCGCCCGCTACGTCGACGGGCACCTGATGCAGGTCGCCACCCGCGGCGACGGCCGCACCGGTGAGGACGTTACCCTCCAGGCCCGCCGGATCGCCGGGCTGCCCATCCAGCTCACCGAGCCGGTCACCGTCGAGGTCCGCGGCGAGGTCTTCATGACCGACGCCGACTTCGTCCGCGCCAACGAGCTGCGCGTCGCGCATGGCGGCCAGGCGTTCGCGAACCCGCGTAACGCCGCCGCCGGAACGCTGCGCGCCCAGGACCGCGCGTACGAGGCCCCGCTGTCGTTCTTCGCATACGCCGCCCACGGGTTGCCCGGCGGCGCCGGGGCGCGGCACAGCGACGCGATGGCCACGCTCGCCGGTCTCGGGGTGGCCACCACCGCGCAGTCCGCTGCCGAGCTACGCCGGTGCGCCAGCGCTGAGGAGGTGGTGGCGTTCATCGGGTTGCTGGGCGATGGCCGCGGCGGTCTGGGCTTCGCCGTCGATGGCGTGGTCGTCAAGGCCGACGAGGCCGCCGACCAGGCCGACGCCGGGTCGTCGAGCCGAGCGCCCCGCTGGGCGATCGCCTACAAATTCCCAGCCGACACCCGCACCACCCGACTGGCGGATATCCAGATCCAGGTCGGACGAACCGGGGTCATCACGCCGGTCGCGGTGCTTGACCCGGTCCAGGTCGGCGGTGTCGTGGTCACCTCCGCCACGCTGCACAACTTCGACGACCTCGTGCGCCGCGACGTCCGCGTCGGTGACACCGTCTTCGTGCGCCGCGCCGGGGAGGTCATCCCGGAGATCACCGGCGCGCAGCTCGACGAGCGGCCCGCCGACGCGCAGCCGTTCACCCCGCCAGAGTCCTGCCCGCGCTGCGGCGGCGCCATCGACCGCAGCCAGAAGCGGTGGCGCTGCACCAAGGGCCGCGCGTGCGGGGCCGCGGAGTCGCTGCGCTACTTCGCCGCCCGCGACTCCATGGACATCGAGGGCCTCGGCGACAAGATCGTCAAGGCGCTGGTGGACCAGGGTCTGGTCACCGACCCGGCCGACCTGTACGACCTGGACGTGGCCACCCTGGCCGGGCTGGAACGGCTGGGCGAGACCTCCGCGGGCAAGCTGGTCACCAACATCGCCGGGTCGCGCACCCAGCCGCTGTCGCGAGTCCTGACCGGCCTCGGCGTGCGGATGACCGGCCGGTCCATGTCGCGGCGCCTGGCCCGGCACTTCGGCACCATGCAGGCGCTGTGCGCGGCCACCGTCGCGCAGCTTCAGGACGTGGAGGGCGTCGGCCCCGAGCGTGCCGCCTCCATCGCCGTCGAGCTGGCCGAGCTGGCCCCGGTCATCACCCGGCTCGCCGAGCGAGGCGTCAACATGGCCGAGCCCGACACCCGCGCCAGCGGAGCCGCCGAAGCCGCCAGGGTACGGCCGCCGTTGTCCGGGCAGGACAAGCCGCTGACCGTCGTGATCACCGGCTCCGTACCCGGCCTGCCCAACCGCGCCGATGCCAACGCGGCTATCGAAACCCTCGGCGGCAAACCCTCCAGCTCAGTCTCCAAGCGCACCGACCTCGTCGTCATCGGTGCCGGTGCCGAGACCAACTCCAAGGCACAGACGGCCGAGCAGCTGGGTCTGCGCACGATGCCCGGCGAGACGTTTGCACAGTTGCTGGCCGCGTATACCGCGGGCGACCAGGCCGCCGTCGACGTGCTCCTGAAGTAGACCGCGTACGACGGTTGAGGCCCGCCGGTAGATATGTCTATCGGCGGGCCTCAGCGTTGCCGTGCCAGCGTGATCCGGGGATCTTACTAACCCCAACGGGTGACCAGAGATCGAAAACTTGCGCGCACGGCGGCGGGCGTGCCTGCTCGCGGCTAACATGAGGCTCGGCCATCACGCTGGCCCGTCTCTGAGCGATCGCCTGGCACCCACGTTGCCTCTGGATCGCGACTGAGGACAAGCCGTCATCGACGCAGCGTGCGACCGCCGTGATCTCGCGGGGGACGTGGGGCTCCGCTGGAGGAATCACGATGGGCAATTCCAGCATGCGCCGCTCTCGTACCCGGGCGATCCGCGCCCGGATGGAGGCAACCGGCGAACCGTACTCCGTCGCCGCGCGCCGCGTCGCGGCTGTGCAGACCTCTCCGGCCGGGGAGGTCTCCCCGGCCGCCACCTCACCATCAGGGATCACTATGGACACTGCGGCGCTGCGCGACGCACTGCTGGACTGGGCCTTCGATCAGGCCCGCGGCGACACTACGAACATCGTCAAAGTCATGCCGTTCGCCGAAGAGCGTCAGCTCGACCTCGACGCGGCCTTCACGCTGGTGGAGGTCTGCCGCGACGCTGGCCTGGCTCGCAGCGAGTCCACGTACGGAACTCCGAGTATCCGATTGACCTCGGCTGGGTTGATCTATGTTCAGCAGCGTCGACAGCGTCGAGACGACCCTGCCCTGCGCGCTGGCGCAGCGCGAACCCTGCTGCTGCGGTGGATGTACGGTCAGCACCTAGCGGGCGTACGTATGCCGCTTGTCAGCCGGTTCGCCGCCGGCTCTGAGGCGCACTTCGAGGGCAGCGCGTTCACGGAGCAGGAGATCGGGCACGCCGCCGACTACCTCGGCAAACGACAACTGATCAGAGGGCAAGGTGCGTTCGGCGCCATCGGCCCGATACGCGCCGACATCACCCCCGACGGAATGGACTGTGTCACCGACTGGAACGCTGACGTGCCCGCCTACTTGCGCCGCCATGAAACCGCCAACTCCACCGTGACGTACAACGGTCCGGTGTTCCAGGCTGGCGTTGACGGAGCGCAGCTCGCCTGGAACAACCAGACGGTGAACCAGACCCACAACCGAGTTGAGCAGGTCGCCCACGGATACGAGGAACTCGCCAAAGCCATGGCCGAAGTGCTCCGCCTGGTGCCGGCGATGAACCTGTCCCCCGAGGCACAGGAGGACGTAGACACCGCCAGCAACGAGATCCTCGCCGAGATTGTCCGGGACGAACCGCGGCCCGGGCCGATCCGCCGATCGCTGACAATCCTTCGCACCTGGCTCACCCCGATCGCCGCAGCCAGCGCCGCCGGCGTCGGTACCGCCGTGAGCGACGGCGCGCAGGAGGCCGCCCGCCACGCCATCGAGCTGATCCTGCCCTTCTGATGCAACGACGGCCGCGCCAGGGCGAGCGCCCGGCGCGGCTCGTCATGCGTTGCCGGGTGACGGACGCGCCGGGCCTCATATCTCCGGCCGTCCTCACCCGGTTCTCCCTCAGATCGGGGGCTTGGCACCGAGTCGGGTCGCGGTCACGTCGAGAGCGTACGGATATCACCGACATTTGAGACGCCCAGCGGACGCGCTATGTGAGACGCGCGGCGTCGGCCGGTTCCTGTTCAGGACCTCGAACAAAGCCGACCGGTGTCAAGGCCCCGCGCTCCGGACCGCCCGGTGCCCGTCTGAGGTTCGACTAACGGACAAGATCATCGCTACCGCTAACCGGCGCTCGGCGCAGCCGTTTCGGTGTCCCCGGCGCAGTCACTCCGGCGCGTCGGCAGACGTACTCGTACAGCCATGGCAACCAGTAGTCCTCGATGCTGAACATGGGGGTCTGGTAGACCTTTGTGAGCAGTGCCTCGACGTCCTGGTCGGTGACCTCGCCGACGGGTCCGGCCGCCTGCAGCGGAGCGAGGTATTTCTGCGGCAGCCGGCAGCGCAGCCGTGCGTCGCAGTAGCCGCGAAGCGTCTGCTGCGTGCCGCCAACGTCAGTCAGTGCGCGTTCACGGAAATGCGCGATGAGGCCCTCGTCGACCGCCGGCCTGAACCGTTCCGGCGCGCTTTCGCCAGCGAGTAGCGCGTCGAGCTGGCCTGCCGCATGCACGATGGCCTCCTCGTATGCGTCGCGGCCGATTAAGGCGAACGGGCCGCGCAGCTGGGTTTCGGGGAAGCTATCGGCATGGACCGCGCAGTCTGGACAGACAGTCATCGGCGGCTCGTCCGGGTCGGGCTCAGCACCCGCTGCCGCGGCAGCGAGCGCGTCCTGCCACGCACCCTGGCGTAGCTCGTAATTCTGCATCCCGTTGGTGCCGCACACGAAGGTGGCCGTGCCATCGGCGTCATCGTCCACGCGGGCGATCAGGTGCAGAACGTGATCGTCGTCATCGGCGTAGGACACCGGGAACCGGTACATGTCGGGTATCCAGGTCAGGGCCCTCTCACAGCGCTCTGCTTCCGGGGCGATCGCCGCGCCGATCAATGTCTCGCGCAACGCCTGCAACGCGCCGCTCAGGCGGTTGTGGTGGCGGTGAAGCACAGCGAGTGCGTGCCGCTCGGTCTGAGCGTCGTTCCACTTGTTCCGGATGCACCAAAGTCCTTGGTCCATCAGCGGCCCGGTGCTGTCCAGGTGCCAGGGCAGAAGGTCGAAACGCTCTTCTCCCACGGACGGAAAGTAGAGCGGGTCGCCGTCGGCGAGCATCTGCCGTGTCCGGTCAGCCCACGCCCGCTGCGCCCAGGACCGTTCAGCGTCGGCGAGTGGGTGCGTAATGTCGTCGCGGGACGGGGCATACCTGTGCTGCGCGCACAGGTCGATGATCCGGTCCAGGCCGGGCTGCACATCGCGTCGCGGGTCTATCGACCGGCCGCTGGCACCAATCGCGGCGTGTAGCTCCCAGTAGCGTCGGTGCCAGTCTCTCCGGTTAAAGAGCCTGCCGTACGCCGCGACCGCGCGCTCGTCCGGAGTGCGTAGTGGCGCCGAGACCAGCAGTGCATCCAGCGGCACTGATGCGGGCTTGAGGTTCATCGGACGGGCCACGTCACGCCGCAGCCGTCGCGTTGGTAAGCCATGTCCGGCATCCCGGACATGTGATGGCACCCCAGTCATCGTTGCGCGTGACGCCCTTGCGCATTTCTCCGCAGGGCGTGGTTGTCGCCAGCAACTCCCGGCCGCTGTAATGGATCATTTCGTTCTCTCCCAACTGCGCCACCCAAGATCGAAATCCTACGTTGCGCGCCATGCAAAATGGCTGGTCGAGCAGGTGCTCGGATCACATTAAATTTAAGTCGGAGCGCGTGCGGCGACTCGCTACACGACGTCCGACGCTAGGTCGCTCTTGTCGACGACCAGTGTGGGCTGCTGACTGGTGACGGGGTGGAAGCGCAGCCCGTAGGGCCCTTTCGCCTTCGCGCTGCCCGGCAGGTCGATGAGCCAGTCGAGCACCTCGTCACTCACGTTGTCTGGGTCGGCGAGGTCGCGTACTAGGACGTCGGCTCCACGGACGTCGTACGGCTCTGGCAACGCCACCCCGGCGGCGATGGCATCGTCAACGACTGCCCGGCACATGGCGGTCCAGCGGCCCTGACCCCACCAATTGCTGGTGTAGCCGGTCGACCCGCCGATGGTCAGAAGCCGCAGTGTCGCATTTGGGCCGAGAGTGTCCGTGTCCGCCCTGCGCCATTGTCTGAGCTGCTCGGTCACGGTCCGTTTGACCTCGGGCCATCCGTTGCCGAACAAGGACGCGACCGTCTCACCGCCGGGCAGCTTCCAGGTGTCGTCGGTGAGCGCTTGCTCGACCCCTTCCCAGTTCACGCCCTTGAACAGGTCGACGTGTGGCAGCACCGCCTTCGTCGCGGCGATATTGATTCGAGCCATCAACACGTCGGACCTCACGTGCCAGTCCTCAACTGCGGTGTTGTTCCGCCAACACCACGCGACGATTCCCAGTGCCGCCACGTCCGGGACCGGGTCGGGTAGCACCCTACGCCCGAACATCGCGACCACACCCGTCCAGTAGGTGCTCAGGTGGCGGTCCTGCATGAGACGTCGGCCGATCTCGTCGATGTCGACGTCGCTGTGCTCGGCGGCCGGCTGGAGCACGTACTCGGCGATGCGGATCTGCACCAACTCGTCGGCTAGCTCCGAGTTGTCGGCTGTCGGCGTCTCGGATGTGGAGGTCTCGCCTGCGCCGCGGATCCGGGTGGCGTCGAGCAGACCGAGTTCACCGGCGCGTGCGGCCACCGTTCTGACCGCGTCGGAGGTGCGCCTGGGCAGGGCGATCGTGATGTGGGTCGGTGGGGCGCCGAGCAGGCCCGGGCGTTCGCCGGTGACGTCCTCGGACGGGCTCAGCTCCAGTGTGCGGGCGTCTTGCTGATAGCTGACGTCGATGGCGACGTCGGTGCGGGAGAGTTCGGTGAAGGCATGGAGGCCGTCCTCCTCGCTGAAGTCCTGGGAGATCTGATCGACCTCCCAGCCGGCGTCCACCAGCGGGCTGAGAAGTTTCTCCAACTGCTCGGCGGGGTCCGGCCGCAGTCGGTCGAGCAGCCACGCGGCTTCCTCCGGGTCCTCTGTCGCGATGATGAGGTAGTCAGGTTTGTCGTCGTTGCGGCCGAAGAACGCCTGCTGCCCGGTGCTGACATCGATGGTGGTGCCATCGAGTGCGTCGCGTAGCTCGTTGACCAGCTCAGCGAGCTGGGCGTTGCGGGAACGGACCCCTGCCCGGGCCTGTGCGGCCCGGCGATCATCGTTATCGGCACGGGACTTCCAAGCCGCGTACGTGTCTCGGGTGCCCCACCGCTGAGTCCCGCCCACCTTCCAGCTGTACGCAGCACCACGCTGCTCCAGCACCCGCAGGGTGGCGATAATCGAGGGCTGACGCAGCAATTTGCCGAGCTGACTGGCGGTGAGACCCTCTCCGCCGTGTTGCTCCAGTGCCCAGGTGATTTGGGCTTCGGTGGTCCACAGCGGTTCGGCGTCAACGCGGGCTCGCTCGGCGTCGGTCATGTGTTGACGGCACGCCGCGGTGTGCTGCTGAAGCGGGGCGCTGTATCGCCGGAATTGCTGGCATTGTCGGCCGTCGGCCGTCGGCCGTCCGCATCGGGGGTTCTCAGCCACCGCTGTCCTCCACCTTGGCCCCTTCGACGTAGCCGACGATCATCAACGCCGGGCATCATGACGGCTGGGTCCGACAGATCTGCGGCAAGACGATCGGCAGTGCGCAGCCAGACCTGCAGTTTCTAGCCCTCTCATCCCGACCGCCCCATATTCGGCATTGGCTAATGACGGGAGGGAGAAGTCGCGGTCGCCACGACAGACTCGGGGGTCGATAACTGATCTCATGGCGGGTTTGACCCGATCTGAACATCCCGCTTCCTGCGGGGGCTACTTCCCAGCGCGCCGGGCTGGCCAGCAAGCGGAGCGCATCGGCCCATCACCAGGCCCCACCGTTCAGGTACAGGCGCCGGGGCCGTGATGTCATCCCGGAGACGGGGTCAGCTCCACGCCCGGCATGAGCAGCCGTACCACCGTGCCGTCTGCCTCGGGCGCGTCCCAGGCGTCCCGGTCGGCGGCGGGATCTCGCACCGGCTCGCCGAGCGCCGCGCCCCGGTCGAGGACCGCGGCCAGCAGCACCTCGACGTTCGCCGCGGCGAGGTCTTCGCGGGTGTCGTCGAGCGGCGCCGTCCCCGGATTGATCATGGGCCGACGATACGGCCCGCGGCGGCGGGGCCGCGCCACACCCGGGACCGATCCACCCGGGGTGCCGGAGATATGTGGCGATCGTCGCGGTCTGAGCGGAACACGCCTCAACGCGTCGGCCCGCGCCGCCGGAAAGGCAGCATTTCCCCTGGTCAGCGCCCATGCCGGGTGACTAGCGTCGGGACGATCTCGTGGTGGGAGGTCGTTGCTGGTGCTGCACTGGCCGGTCGAACCGATGCGGGCGGCCGCGATGCCGTCGCCGCCGGTCCCGCCGTACGCCGACCACACCGTGATAGAGCCGAAGTTCGATGGCTGGCTTCACTGAACTTGTCAACCAACGGCGCAGTGGCACGTGGCAGCATCAGCTCGACGGTGCGCCCCAGAGCGGTTACGACGGGCCGGGCTTACCGTAAGTTAGTGCAGCCGAATCGGTGTGATCCGGAGGTTGCCGCCCTGTTGATCGTGGCGAAGGCGCAGCTCGCGGTGTTCCGGGCGCAGTTGACGTACGCGGTGGCCCATGGGGTGCCGGGACTGGCGGTCGCCGGGACGCATGCCGCGTTGGATCAGCTGCAGGCCACGCTGGCCGAGGCCAGCCTGCTGCTGCCGTTTGAGCCTGACCGTGTCGACGAATCCTGAAAACTGACCCCCCGTGGAACCTGCGGAACCGCGCGGGGTCAGTTTCGATCTCCGTTGACAGACCGCGTACGAGACCGGGCTGCGGTCGGTAATCCGGCTGGTCGCAGGGGTTCGACCACGGCGTAGGCGATGGTGGTCGGCGCTATCGGATCGGTTGGTCCTGGCGGGAGTGACGCCGCTGGTGCTTCGCCTGGCGCGCTGCACGGCGGGAGCGAGCGGCCAGCCCCGCTAGCGTTTACCCTCACCAGATGACGTCTGTGGCGTTCAGCGTCCGGCTCCGGGCGGAGCTGCTGCAGCAGCCGGCTGTGCCGCGGGAGTGCTGCCGCACGGCGGAAGCCGTCACGCTGCTGCAACTGCTCGCCGGTGAGGTCAGCGAGCCCGGCTACGAATTTTGCTGGGCGCCAAGACCCGCACACCACGGCCTGCCGCTTGCCTCGGCCTGCTCGACCACACCGGACAGCGGCGCTGGGGCCTGCCTCCGGGCATGGCCGCCCGCGCCGGCCTGTGCTGCGCCACCGCGCTCTGCCGCGGCGCGGTCCTGGCCGCCAGCTCCGTACGCCTGCACGGCGACCGGCTGACCCTGTTCGCCGAGTTCCCCGACGTGGAAATACGCCGTGGCCGTCGCCGGCACCGCCCGCCGCCTCGGCGCACCCGGCCGGCTGCAGCCCACCGACGACGGCGGCGAGCATCTCCGCGTGCCCGACGCCGCCGGCCTGCTGCACCGCCTCGGCGCGACCGCCGCCCTGACCGCCTGGCGGCAGCGCCACGCACTCATCCCAGACCGACCGCGAACATGATTACGTTCGCGCAGGTCAACGCCGAACGCAGTCGTGACGCTGCCGCCCGCATCGCCGTCCGGGTCCGGGCCGTGCTGCACCGGCTCGGCGACGCCGTGCCCGCCGAGCTGGCCTACATCGCACAGCTGCGGCTGCAACACCCCGACGTGAGCCTGCTCGAACTGGTGCTCTCAGCGAGCCACCGGTCAGCAAAGGACACCGTCTCCGGGTGGCTGCGCCGCCTGCTGCGCCTGGCCGAACCCAGCGCAAGACCACGTCCCCGGCTGAGTCGCCTGGCGTAGGTGGGGAGCCCGCGCTGCCGGGACGAGGTGTGACCGGGCCCGGCCCGGCACCCGCGACGGATCATCGCCCGTGCGGGCAGCGCCGGGCTCTCCCCACGTCAAGCTAGCCGCCCAGCAGGACACCCGGGGCGGGAATCCGCAGACGGTGGCCCACAGGGATGAAGCCCACAGTGACGCTTTCCCGAAACGCCGGCTACCCGCCGCCCCTAGATCGATTCCTCGCGCCGCAGCGCAAATCGGGGAAACAGCCACTCAAGGCGTGTCAGACTTGACTGCCGTTCGTTGTACGAACGCCGCAGTCTCGGGGCCGGTGGTTCAGTCCGTGCTCATTCGCCCAGCGTTGCGGCAGGGTTTTGACGAGCGAGGAATCGCAGTTGGGGATCCGGGGGTGGTGATGCCTGGTGGCGAGACAGGATCACCACCCTGTGCCGTTCATGGCCCACGAGGTGATGACGAGTGCGGTGGCCCGGTGGTCGCATCTCGGGTTACGCAGACTCGCCCACACCATCTTGCCGTCTGCCGTCGGGTGCCACCCCCACCGCCATGCGGTCGCCTCTACCAGCAGCAGTCCCCGCCCGGTCGCCGGCTCGGTCAGCGGCGCACAGTCCAGGCGCGGTGCGGCTCCTGAGCCGTCACGGGCACTGATCAGCAGGTAGCGGGCTCCGAGGGCGAACCGAATCGCCACGAATGTGCCGGCGTGGACCGCCGCGTTGGTGGCCAACTCGGCCGCGATGAGAGCGGCCAGGCCGACCAGTTGCGGCAGTCCCCAGCGGGCACACGCCTCGGTGGCTAACGTCCGCGCCCGGACCGCGGCGTCGGCTACCGGCAGCAGCGTGTCGCAGATCAGCGTCGTGCGGCGGTGCTTGGGCATCGACAGGGCCTGCGCGATCGAGGAGAACACTGGCACCCGGGCTGGTGCGCCCCGGGACAGCAGCCGCGCCGTCTGCGGGTCCGGGGTGCACACCAGCAGCGGGGTGCCGGGCCACATCGCGGCCTGCCGGGCCACCGCCGCGAACACCCGCACCACGGCCGGTTCTCGGAGAACCAGGTCGGCTAGGTTCACCACCACCGCGTGGGGCTGTTCCACGATCGCCTGCAACAGCCGTGCCCGGAGCCGCGGGGCGCTGGCCAGCGACAACTCGCCGGACAGGCGCACCAGCAGCCTGCCACCCACCTGCTCGACGGAGCACCCGACCGACGGCACGCCCACATCGTCGCCCGCCGCAAAGGCTGGCGCTACCCGGCGTCTGGACGACAGTAACCGTGGCGCCACACCGGACGGTTCGGCTCGACTGTTCCACCAATGGCCCGGCCGCTACCAGCGGAGACGGGATGTAGTGTCTGCCCACCTGGATGTAGTGTCTGCCCACCTGGGCGCACTCTCCCCCACATGGGTCACCCGTTCTGGGGTTGGCTCCGACCGCGAGTTGCGGGTTCTGTCCCCCGAAGCCGCGAAGACAGTCATGGTCCGTGGCCATGTCGCTGACCACGGCCCGCCGCCGCTCCAGAATGGGAGGTCATGCAGTCCTCACGCCTAGGTGGTCCAGCACCGCCCGGCAACTGGTTCGCATCGCCGCCGCGCTGGAACAGCTCTCGGTCCGGGTGCCCGCCGCCGCGCTGGACGACCGGGGCGCTAAGGCGATCCGGCGGACTTTGCAGCAGATCGGCCAGCACACCGAGACGCTCACACGCGCTGTGGGCACCGGCGAGTGAGCGTGGCCATGGCGTATGGGGCCTACTGGCGTACGCCTGAGAAGGCAAAGCCCCCGGAGCGTGTCTGAACCGGACGCCGGGGCCGTGCCGCGGCCGATGGTCGGGGATCACCGGCGTTGATGTCTAGTTTCTCCCCCTGCCGGGTAGTCGGTTGAGGTCCGCCCGCGGTGAGGGTCACGGCGGACTTCCGTCGTCGTGCGGTCCGACCTCCAGGATGTCCTGCGGACGGCTGACATGATCATGCACCGTTGTGCCGCCCGTCCGGTTTTCTGATCTTCTCCGTGATGCTGGCGTACGAGTGAGGGGACGGTGGCCGGGTGGCGATGCTGGTGACGGCAGATGACGACGACGAGGTCCGGACGGTGATCCAGCGGATTCTGCAGGGCGCCGGCCACACGGTGATCGCCACCACCGACGGCGCGCAGGCGTGGGCGGCGGTCCGCGAGCACCGTCCGGACGCGGTCGTCACCGACGTCAGCATGCCGCAGATGAGCGGGGTGGAACTCTGCGAGGCCATCCGCGCCGACCCGCACCTTGCCCATATTCCTGTGGTCGCGGTCAGTGGCTCGATCGGCGCGCACGACGTTCGGTCCGACGCCTGCTTCACCGCATTCGTGGCCAAGCCGTTCACGTCTGAGGAGTTGCTGGCCCGACTGGACTCCGTCCTGGCTGCCCCCGGCGGGTAGACCCGCCTCAGCGGGTGAGAGGGTCGCGGAGGCGCAGGCTGGCCCACACCACTTTGCCGTCCTCGCGGGGGTGGCAGCCCCACCGGTGGGCGGTCGCGTCGACCAGCAGCAGCCCTCGCCTGGCGCCGGGATCCTGCGGTGGTGTCGTGTCCGGCCGGGGCTCGGTGGTGGAGCCGTCCTGGACGCTGATTAGCAGGAAGCGGCGGCCGACCGAGAACCGGATCGCGGCCAGGGTGCCGGCGTGTACCGCCGCGTTGGTGGCCAGCTCACCCGCGATCAGGCAGGCCGGGCCGAGCAGATGCGGCAGCCCCCAACGGGCGCATGCCTCGGTGGCCAGGTCCCTCGCCCGGGCGGAGGTCCCGGCGACCGGCAGCAGCGTGTCGCAGATCAGCGTCGTCCGGCGACGCGGCGGCACCGCCATCGCCTGCGCGACCGTCTCGAACACCGGCAGCCACCCGCCCCAGGCGAGCAGCCCCGCCGTGCCCTTGTGCGGGGTGCACACCAGCAGCGGGGTGCCGGGCCACATCGTGGCCTGCCGGGCGACCGCGGTGAACACCGCCACCGCCTGACGCTGGCGTACGGTCAGGTCGGTCAGGTCGGCGATCACGGCGTCCGGCCGCTGTGCCAGAGCCTTCACCAGCGCCGCCCGCACTGTCGAAGCCGTGGCCGTGGTCAGCTCCCCGGCCAGGCGTACCACCAACCTGTCACCCGCATCCTGCATCGTGCATTCGAGCGGGGGCATGGCTCACATCGTCACGCGTCACCGCAGATGGCGCCACTCTGAAAGGAAACACCGGGAAAAATTCAGCCCCGGATGGGTGACCCCTACCCCCGCCCTGGCCCGACAGCGGCGCCGCCAACCCCCCGCGCCGAGGCGCGGGGGGTGATCGTTGAGCGGGATGTGAGAGAAGCAAGTATCTGGACAAGCGGGTATGTTACGAGGTGCTGGGCCGGGTGATGTAGGCGTTGCGCGACAGCTGGGCGGTGGCCGGTGCCCGGCGCCTGGACTGGTGGGCGGCGCTGGACGGCCAGGAATGGCACGTCGAGCGGCAGCAGGGGCCGTTCCCGTTCGAGGTCGCGGGTGCGCTGCTGGGGAACATGAACTCCGAGGGGTTGCCGTCGGCGTTACGGGGGAAGCTGACCGGCGCGGACATGGACACCTCGGTCACCTACACCCGGATCCGGTTCGAGGTGCTGGGTGTGCCGGTGGTGCTGCGAGCCGTGGATCCGGTCGGGGCAGAGGAGGCACTGCGCCGGTGGTTGCAGCCCGCCGGGCCCGCGCCGGGCCCGCGCCGGGCCCGATCAGACACGCGAGGGCATGAGCAGCAGCTCAGTCCCACCGTGGGTAGATCTGGACTCATCCCTTCCACGGGGCCGAAGCCGCCGGAGCGCGCCCATTCCGTTCCGCGCCCGTTGCCCTCGCGATAGCCTGAATTCAGCGGGGGCCGGGCGTCCCGCCGGGCGGATAAGCATCACGCGACCGAATCGCACAATCGGACACATATCGCCCTGGCGGCACCGCCGGGCCCACCGCCCGCTCACTCCGCGGCGTCATTGGCCGGTGACGGTCACTCCAGCCGGGGCCGAATTGTTGCGGGCTCCGTTCCCGCGACGATGCCCCCTGGCGGTGGTGGCAGGCTGCAGAGGTGGCGACGGGAGATCCGGAGGTTGTCCGCATTCCGTGGACACGTGCTGAACAAGGAGCGCCTCACCCATGCCACAGTGGTGGTGATGGCCATGTTGGCGGTCTACGGGAACGGGGAGAAGCTGTCCTTCGTCGATGCGCCCAAGGTTGTTGTCGCCCCCGTGATCGCGGTGGCTATCGCGCACGGGTTCTCCGACGTGCTGCACGCCCTTGCCGTACGCCAGCGTCACCTGACCGGGCCGGAGTAGGCGGCAACGGCGCTGCGGCAGGTTCATCTGCTCCTGGCCGCGGTCTCGCCGCTGGCCGTGCTCGCTGTCGGGCGGAGCACGCCGCTGGGCGCGGACCACGTTCGCACGGTGGTGCTGCTGACGGGAACGGCGACCCTGATCGGGCTCGCCGCGGTCGCGGCCTGGCGCGCAGGTTTCCGGGGGGTGGCGGTGGATGCTTGCCGCTCTGGACCGGCGGCGTGATCGGACTGATCGTCATGTCCCTGCAGATCGCGCTCAAACCGACGTAGGCGGCCGTGACGGCGCTAGTCGGGCTCTCGGGCAGGCGGCGCGGGCCCCGGACCGCACCGGTTGGCCGTTCATCACCTGTTTCCACTTGTGACAGCGATAATGAGGGAGACATGAGCGCCGGGCCGCTGCGACACGCTCCCGGCCGCCGCCGCCCGCCGGTCCCGGTGCAGCACTGCGCGGCAGGCCCGCCCGGGATCCGTGTGGGCTTGCTGACCTGGTCCGTGTGCTCACTGAGCCGGCCAGGGTTGACATTCGACACGCGCTCAGAGGAAGGCACAGCGATGAGCACGACGCAGCCTCTCCCGCCGCAGGAGGAAATGGATCCCTCCGTCGCGCACATGCTGGCCAGCAACTTCGTGGCGGAGCTGGACCCCCACGCGCCGTCGGTCGTGTACTGGGCCCGGATCCCCATCGCCTGGGCTCAGGAGATCACCGCGGAGACGACCCGCCGAGGACTGGCGGACCCCGCCCAGCTCGTCAAAGACCTGGTCCGTGAAGGTCTCGACCGGGCAGCAGCCGCCGGCGCTGCGCGATGACGCGCCCTAGCGCCGCCCGCTGGTAGCTGGCGAAGCGCGAAAATACCTGACCCGGCCCCTTACCCCGGTCCGTCCGCCACCTCCAGCCGGCAAGGGCGCCGGCCTGCCCGCCCCTGCTGCCGTTCACGCCGGCCCGGCCCTCGCGCCCGCCGGCAGCGATCTGATCGACGTTACGGTTGGCTTGGGGCGGCGAGGCGTCAGGTGTGTGGGCCTGTGGCGTCCTCGGCCGGGTGGAGTCGTCCGGTGCGGTCGTGCAGCGTGACGGCGCCGATGGTGATCGAGGCGTTGTAGCGGTCGGCCAGGCGCAGCACGGCCGCGGCCAGGAACACCGGCCGGTTGCGGCCGGCGGGTCGCAGCACGGGGGTGCGCAGGCAGTAGGTGGGGATTGCGGTCAGGGTGGCGGCGACGCTGGCGTCGATGTCGTAGTGGCGGCGGAATCGGTCGATGACAAACCGGATGGCCGACCGCCACGACTCGATGAGCGTGACGGTGAGCAGGAAGCTGCCGGTGTGTTGCACGAGCGCCGCGGCGTGGGCGGCGACGGCGGTGTCGGTGGGCTCGCCGGTGAGCAGGACCAGCACCGGGCCGGAGTCGAAGCTGCGGCCGCGGATGTGGTGGGTGCGCACGGCCGGTTGCGGTGTGCGGGTCATCGTGGTGCTCCGTCATGCGGCGCCGGGTCCTGGGCGGGCGGTGGTGCGGTGACGGCGTCGGCTTGTCGGGTGCCGGGGTGCCGGGAAGGCGTGCCGGCGTCGGTGGCTGCGGCACCACCGCCAACCCGCATGATCTTGGTGAAATGCACGGTGGTGCCGGCGGGGTCTGCGGTGCCTACGGTCAGGGCGTCGGTGAGTGCCCGGATGAGGGCCAGGCCGCGGCTGCCGATGGCCGTCGGTGTGGGCGGGCCGGGCAGCGGGTGGTGGATGCCACCGCCGAGGTCGCTGACGTGTACCTCGCAGTGCGGGCCGTCGACGCGGATGGACAGCTGGTAGTCGGTGGCGGGGTCGGCGTGCAGGACCGCGTTGGTGCAGGCCTCGCTCACCGCGATCTCGACGGCGTCGCGGTCGTCGGGTGTGATCCCGGTGCGGGTCACGGCGGCCCGGGTGAGGTGCCGGGCGTGTGCGATGGTCCACGCCAGGCGCGGTAGCACCGCGTCGATGCGCACCGCCGGCGACGGGGCCGGGCCGGCGGCGCGGGTGGCCACTGGCATGCCGGGCGTGGGCGAGGTGGTGGTCATCGCCGGCTCGCCAGGGCCACACCGTCGTGGTCGTCGACGATGCTGGGGGCGGCGAAGGTGAGCCAGTCGGGGATCGGCCGGGTCAGCGGCGCGGCGGTCACCACGGTGGCCGCGCGGGTGCGCCGTGCCAGCCGGCGCACGCTGCGCGCGGGAAGGGGGCCGTCCGGCCAGCCGACCGGCAGCAGCAGTGGGGTCGTCTGGAACATGACCCCGGCCCGCTGCAGGATCGGCGAGACGCGGCCGGCAGCCGCCGCGACGTCGGCGGCGATGCGCGTGGCGCGGGCCTGGTGCAGCAGCGCGTTGATGCTCGGGCCGCTGCCGCGTACCGCGGCGGCGACGATGACCGGGCGGCCGTCGGCTGCCAGCCGGGCCGCTGTCGCGGCCACGGCCAGGTCGGTGAAACCGTCGGTGAGCACCGCGAGGATCGGTCCGCTGCCCGGGCTCCGGTCGGCGGCCTGGTAGAGGGTCACGGCGGTGCGCTCGGTGGTCGACATCGGGTGGCTCCTCGCAATGGCTTGTCGGGTGCGGGGTCACCTGTGGGCGCGGTGGCACTGGTCCTGCCGTCGACGGGGGCTCTACCGCCAGGCGACTCACTCCACCGTCACACGAAGTCGGATGCCGGTCAACAGATACAGGAAAACTTTTTCCTGTATATCTTCTCAGGAAACTGGGATCGCCTGCTAGGGCTTGCTGGCCGAATCGAGTGTGTGACGGGCGGACAGAGCGAGCAGAACGGCGCTACAGACAGTCGCTGACAGCGTGAAGCCACGAACGCCGCTGGGCCGACGCACACGGATTACGGTGTCGCGATGGAGTTGCTTCGCACGCCACGGCTGTTGCTGCGCCGCTGGCAGAACGACGACCTCGCGGCCTACTACGCCATCTACTCGCAATGGGAGGTCATGCGCTGGCTCGGAGCGCCACCACGCCGAGCCGTCACCGACCTCGCCGAGGCACGCGAACGTCTCGCCCGCTGGCACCATCGGGAGGCCGGGCTCACCCCGCCCCTGGGATTCTGGGCGCTGCAGCCGCTGAGCGAGGCGGCGGGGCCCGTTGGAACGGTTCTGCTGCTGCCCTTGCACGATGACCAGGGTGTCACCGGTCAGATCGAGATCGGCTGGCACCTGCACCCGGCCTACCAGAAACAAGGCCTGGTCACCGAGGCCGCCAACGCCGTGCTCAACGCAGCCGAAACGGCCGGAATCAGCACGGTGCTTGCCCTGACCGATCCGGACAACACCGCATCCCAGGCAGTCGCCCGCCGGCTGGGCATGGCCGAGCAGGGCATGACCGACCGCTGGTTCAACATCACTACCCGACAGTTCGCGCGGGCGGCGAACCATCCCAGCAGCACCGAAGCGGCAAGACCGGACCAAAGCTGACCTGCTCGACCCCGTGGGGGTCACATTTCCCGAGGAGCGCCGGAGGGTCAATGTCGCGGAGCCTTGACGGGCGTGCCGGCGCGAGGGCCGGATCATTGAGATCCGGATACCCGACTGGCCCTCAGCCCGGCTGTGACGGCGATCCCGCAAGGTCACCGCGACTCTGCAGCGTCCGCAGGCGAGCCGCTGGTGATCGCGGTGGGCGGATGGCCGATTCGCTATGGTGATGCTCAGGTGTGTGGTGTGCCGGTGAACAGGTCGAGCAGGTCGCCGATGCTGCGGTCGGCTTCGGCGGGGTGGCGGAACCGGCCGGCGGGGTTGACGGTGTACTGGTTGCGGCGCCCGACGCGTTCCCGGTGCAGGTACCCGGCGGTTTCCAGGTCGGCGACGATGGCTTGCGCGGCACGTTCGGTGATGCCGATGAGATCGGCGACATCCCGTAGCCGGGCGTGGGGGTCGCGGGCGACGGCCAGCAGCACGTGGGCGTGGTTGGTCAGAAACGTCCACTGCTTCACCCCATGGGCGGCTCGCGGCTGAGCGGCAAGGGACACGTGATCACCGTCCGAAGGGTCAGGCGGCCCGGGCGCCGCCCCTTCAATGTACGCACACCAAGACACGAAAGCACCATCGCACTTAACTCTCTCGAACCGCTTGACAGGCGAAGCTGACTTCGTGAATAGTGGTACGTAGTTCGAGGGGGAGTACCCGACACGCTTCACGCACCGCCGTCAGTACGGACCTGGCCTATCCCGGTCCCGGCGGTACAGCCACCGCCTTCGGTGGCCCGGGGAGACCTTCGTCCAGCATGCCGACCCGTTGCCGCGGGTTTGGCTGGGCGAAAGGTCTCCCCTGTGTCTGTGTCCTGGTGGGTCTGGGCCGCGCTGATGCTGGCCGTCGCGGCGATGCTCGCGGTCGACCTGTTCCTGCACCGCGACAACCACGTCATCGGCTTCCGCGAAGCCGCGATCTGGTCCGGTATCTGGATCGCCGCCGGTCTGCTGTTCGGCGTCATCCTGTGGGCGTGGCAGGGCGGCGACGTCGCCGGCACCTACTACGCCGGCTACCTCATCGAGAAGGCGCTGTCGATCGACAACGTGTTCGTCTTCGCGCTGATCTTCTCCTACTTCGCCGTCCCCGCCGCGTTGCAGCACAAGGTGCTGTTCTGGGGCGTCGTCGGCGCCCTCGCCTTCCGCCTCGTGTTCATCTTCGTCGGCGTCGAGCTGCTCGAGACGTTCTTCTGGACCGCCTACCTGTTCGGCGCGTTCCTCATCTACACCGGCTACAAGATGGCGTTCCGCCACGGCGAGCAGACCCCACCGGACCGCAACCCGGTCGTGCGCCTGGTCCGCAAAATCATCCCCACCAGCCCCGCCTATCACGGCGACAAATTCGTCACCCGGATCAACGGCAAACGCGTCGCGACCCTGCTGCTGGTCGTCCTGATCGCCGTCGAAGCCACCGACCTGATCTTCGCCATCGACAGCGTCGCGGCCGTCCTGGCCATCACCACCAGCACCTTCATCGTCTGGACCGCGAACGCGTTCGCCATCCTCGGCCTGCGCAGCCTCTACTTCTGCCTCGCCGGACTGCTGCGCCGCTTCGTGCACCTGCACTACGGCCTCGCCGTGCTGCTCGCCTTCGCCGGCGTCAAGCTCATCCTGTCCGAGACCCCGGTCGGCAAACTCCCGATTCCGGTCACCCTCGGCGTGATCGTCGTGACGATCGCCGTGTCGATCGTGTGGAGCCTGCGCACCACCCGTGGCACCGCCGAGATCACCACGGCCACCACCACCGGCGGCGGCCCGGCCGCCGCAGCCGACGACGCGGCCTCGCGCCGCTGAGCCCCGCCACCCTTCCACATCAGAGATGGAGTACGGCGATGACCACGACCCACCTGCCCCTGCCGGCCGAGCTGCCCACCACGGCGAGCACCAGCGTCGGTGACTACCCGACCTACGCCGCCGCGCAGCAGGCCGTGGACTACCTGTCCGACCACGACTTCGCAGTCCAGCACGCCACCATCGTCGGTACCGACCTGCGCCTGGTCGAGAACGTGACCGGCCGGATGACCATCGCCCGCGCCGCGCTGGCCGGTGCCGGCGGCGGCGCGTGGCTCGGCCTGCTCCTCGGCGCCGTGCTCGCCCTGTTCACCACCGGCGCCTGGTGGATCGTCATCGCGGTGGCCACCGTAGGCGGCGCCGCCTGGGGCGCCACCATGGCCGCCGCCGCCCACGCCGCCACCCGCGGCCGGCGCGACTTCGCCTCCCGCCGGCACCTGGCCGCCGCCCGCTACCACCTCACCGTCGCCACCGAACACGCCGAGCACGCCCGCCGGCTCCTGCACCAGCACGCCGAGGTCATGGCCTACACCTGGCGCCCGCACTGACCTTCCCGGCCGCGTCAAGGTATCCCGCACCTGCTTCAGCCACCGCACCACGAACGAAAGGACCGTGACCGTCATGACCGCCACCCGCCCGTCCACCGCCCACCTCGCCGGCCGTACCCCGGGTTCCGGACCCGTGCTCGCCGTGCTCACCGACGGCCCCACCGACATGGCCGTGGCCGCCCACGCCGCCGACCTGGCCGTCCGCACCGGCACCCTGCTCATCGCCGCCGCGACGGTAGCCGCCGGCTCCGGCATCAACCCGTTGCTGCTGCAGCACACCCGCACCCGGCGCGTCCACAACGACACCACCGCGATCGTCGCCCGGATCACCCCGATCCTGCACGGCGCCGGTGTCGCCTACCGGCGCTCCACCCTGCTCGTCCCGGCCGGCACTGACACGCTGCGCGCCCTGCCCGTCACCGCCGTACGCCGGCTCGTCGACCGGTTCGGCGCCGTCACCGTCGTCACCGCCCGACCCCTGCGCGACCCCACCGGCACCCTGCAACCCGCCGACCCGCACACCACCCCGGGCGCTTACGGCCCTACCCAGAGGGCTCACCGCGCGACCCACGCCGCGCCGGCGCCCTGGTAACCAGCGCCTCGCCCGCCACCCGCGCGCGCCGGGCGGCACCGACCCGCGAAAGGCCCGACCAATGCCGACCACCACGACGTCCCAGCCCGCCACCCGCGAGAGGACTCCCGCCATGCCCGCCACCACGACAGCCCCGCCGGCCGCCGCGCAGATCACCGCCCTGCAACAGACTCGCGAGTACCCGGCGATCAGCGTGCTGCTCACCACCACCCCCGCCGCCCAACTGACCCGCGGCGACGCGCTGCGCCTCGACGCGCTGGCCGCCGATGCCGTCGACCGGGTCCGCGCCGAGCTGCAACCCGACGCGGCCGCACCCGCCGTGCGCCGCCTGCAAACCCTGCTCGAACAGGCTCACCACGGCCCCGCCACCCACGCCCTCGCCCTGTACGCCAGCGCCAGCACCGAATCCCTGATCCGGCTACCCGTCGCCGTCCGTGACCGCGCCGTCGTCGACCCCACCTTCGCCACCCGCGACCTCGTCCGCGCCCTGCACCGCACCCCACGCCACCTCGTCCTCGCCCTCAACTCCGGACAAGCCCGACTGTTCGACGCCGCCGGCGACACCCTGCTCCCCGCCCTGACCAGCGCCTTCCCCATGCACGCCGACCCGCCCGGCGACACCAACAGCCGTGGCCGAGCCGACCGCCCCGGCCGCCGCGGCGACACCGACGACCTGGACTTCTACCGCCGCGTCGACGCCGCCCTCGGCACCTACCTACGCCTGCACCCCGCACCACTGGTCCTCGTCGGCGGCGAACGCGCCACCGCCGCCTTCCGCCGCGTCTCCACCAACTGCGCCCGCCTCGCCGGCACCGTGCCCGGCAACCTCACCCACGCAAACACGACAGAACTCACCACCCGCGTCCACACTGTCCTCGACGACTACCTGCACCGCCGCCAAGACGAAGCGCTCACCCTCATCGACCAGCGCACCTCCGCCGGCCGCGTCGCCTCCGGCATGCCCGCCGCCTGGCACACCGCCCGCACCCAACACCCCGAAATGCTCGCCGTCGACGAATCGCTGTACTACCCGGCACGCTGTCCGACGACGGCGACACCCTCACCCCCGCCCCAGCCCACCAGATCGAGCACCCCGACGTCATCGACGACGCCGTCGACGAACTCATCGAACTCGTCCTCATCCGCGGCGGCTGGATCGCCTTCACCACACCCGGCGCCCTCGACCACCACCACGGCGTCGCCCTCGCCACCCGACGCTGAACCAGCAACCGCCAACACCGCCCCCGTCACCACTCACGGTGAACGAGCCTCAAGGAGCCAACTCATGGCCTCACTGACACAGCGCATCCGGGCCCTGCTCGCCAGCCCCCAGGGCAAACGCGTGATCGCCCAGGGACAGCAGCAACTGGCCAAACCGGAGAACCAGCAAAAGATCAAGCACCTGCTCAGCAAACTGCAAACCCGCCGCTGACCAACCAGCCAGGTCAAACCGGCCGCGCGAGTCGTCCGGCATCTCGGAAACGACGCACGGATCGACGCAACAGTGGGCCTGCCGCGATGTTCGGCAGGCCCACGTCCGCGACCCGAGTGAACGCCGGTTGCCCCCACGGGGAAGGGCATCCGCGTCACACCACCATACGAGTGCCAGCACTTCAAACATCGACGGCAGGGGCAGGTGGCCTTCTGCCCGGAGCCCTCCCTGTCGCGCTCACCGGGGATCCGCTACATCGGAGTCGAGGAAGTCAAGTACGGCGGTCAGCGGCAGCGATGATCTTGTCCGTTAGCCGAACCCTCAACGGACACCCGCAGCTGGCGCCGGCGCACGTCGGCGACCAGCACCCCGACCTGTCTCACATAGGGTGTCCGGAGGTCTGTCCGATGAGCGGGGGCTATCCGGTACGCTCCGGATCATGGCAGCCGTCCGGATCGGGTACGCCCGGTGCTCCACCGACCAACAGGACCTGGAAGCCAACCGGCGCATCCTGCTCGACCTCGGCGTGCCGGCTGACCGGATCTACCTCGACCGGGCCTACTCCGGCACCACCCGGGCCCGGCCCGGCCTCGACCAGGCCCTGGCCGCCGTGCGTCCCGGCGACACCCTCGTCGTGCCGAAGCTCGACCGGCTCGCCCGGTCGGTGCCCGACGCCCGGCAGATCGGCGACACCCTCGTCGGCCAAGACATCCGGCTGCAGCTCGGCACGATGATCTACGACCCGGCCGACCCCATGGGCAAGATGTTCTTCAACATCGTGGCCACCTTCGCCGAGTTCGAGCTGGACCTGCTACGGATGCGCACCCGCGAGGGCATGGCCATCGCCCGGGCCAAGGGCAAACTCAAGGGCAGGCAGCCGAAACTCTCGGCCGCCCGGCAGACCCACCTGCTCAAACTGCACGCCGCAGGCGAGCACACCATCGCCGAACTGGCCGAGCTGTTCGAGGTGTCCCGGCAGACGGTGTACCGCGTCCTCGAACGCGCCCAAGCCACCACCAGCGCGGTATGACATGACCGACCTCGCCATCAGCACCCAACCCGACAGCGACCGCACCGTACGCCTGATCGCCACCGGTGAGATCGACATGGCCAGCGCCGAACAGGTCACCGCCGCCGCGGGCAAGGCCCTGACCACCCACACCCCCGCCCACCTGATCATCGACCTGACCGCAGTGACGTTCCTCGACTCGACCGGCATCGCCGCCCTGCTGGCGGCCCGGCACCTCGCCGAGGAACAGAGCTGCACGCTGCGCGTCACCGGCATCCACGGCATCGTGGAGCGCGTCCTCGACGTCACCGGACTGCTCGGCGTGCTTGACGGGCCGCCACCCCACTGCTAGATCATCTGCTGAGCGTTGTTTCGCTGGAAGCAGCACCCCATGGGAAGCGAGCACCACACCGTGTCCATCACCGCTGACCGAACCGCCCTCACCGACCCCGCCCGGCTAGCCGCGGTACGCCGTTACGAGATCCTCGACGCTCCCACCGACGGCCAGTTCGACACCATCGCCGCCGCCGCGGCGGCAGTGTGCGGCACCCCGATCGCCACGGTCAGCATCGTCGACGCCGACCGGGTCTGGTTCGCTGCGGCCCAGGGACTGGATGGCGTCGCGCAGGTCGGCACCGAACCGGGACTATGCGCGTCGGCGTTCTGCGCCGAGGGCCCGTACGTGGTCAACGACGCGGTCACGGATCCGCGCACCCTCGACCATCCGCTGGTACGTGGCGAGCTGGGGCTGCGGTTCTACGCCGCCGCCCCGATCGTCACCGCCGACGGGCACCACCTCGGCACCGTTACCGCGATCGACGCCACGCCTCGGGAGTTGACCGAGGCACAGAGCAGCGCGCTCGGCCATCTCGCCGACCAGGTCGCCCAGCACCTGGAGCTGCGCCTGGCCACCATCAAGGCGGTACGCGCCGAACGCCAGTTGCGTGACGATGCCGAGCAACGCGCCGCCGCCGCTGCCGAGCTCGCCGCCCAGATGCGAGCCGCGGCTGCCGTGCAGGCCACCACACCGCACCCTGAGCACTGCCAGCTCGGCGGCACCGCAGGCTGCACCGCACCGGCCGAGCTGAAGATCGCCGACTCGTGGGGCGACTCGGCCTGGGGCTGCACCACCCACGTCGAAGAGGCCATCATCAACGTCCGCTCGGTGTTCATCGCCAGCGAGGAACTCGGCGGCCTGGCCGCCTACCTCAACCGCTGACCGCCACCACGAACCAATGTCGATTTCATCTGCTTGGGCAGGCCCCTAACTGAGATCATCGCTAGCGATGACCGCTGTACCGATCTGAATACCCCGGGCCTGGCCGCCTACCTCAACCGTCCCGGCCGTAGGTGAACATCAGTTCGTACCGTTGTATTTGGTCTGGAAACTACAACCACCCCTGTATGGGGGGCTCCCTGACCCCTGCTGAACGCGCTGATCGGGCGGGATCTGTCCACCGGGCTTACGGTGTGCTGGTGCAGCCGGATCGGTATGACCCGGAGGTCGCCGCCCTGCTGATCGTGGCGGAGGCGCAGCTCGCGCTGCTCCGAGAGCAGTTGGCGTACGCGGCGGTCCGGGGGGCGCCGGGCCTGGAGGTTGCCGGGACGCAGGCCGCATTGGATCAGTTGCAGGCCACACTGGCTGAGGCCAGCCGGCTGCTGTTGTCGCCACGGCGCTGCCTGGAGAGTGTGCAGGCTGGACACCACGTCGCGCCCCGCCGGGGCGCAGACGAGCGCTGACGGCTGCGGGGGTTTGCACGGGTGTGTCGACCGGCCGTGAGCTGCGGTGACTGCCAGGCCGGCCGTGAGCTGCGGTGACTGCCAGGATCGCGGGGTGACTGATCCAGCGAACCCGCAGGGCTACGTCGGCGGCTGGGTACTGTTCGCCACCCGGTGCGGGCACCCCCTGGCGTACGCCTACACCGAGTCCGGGTGCACGTTCTTCTGGCACGACTTCGACCACGGGTCGATGACCGGGCCGTCGGTCGATACGGAGCGGCACAGCGCGACCCGGCTGGCGACCCAGGACGATCTCGACGTACTGCGCCGCGGCGACTCCTGCGAGCTGTGCAGCCTGGACACCACGCCCCGCCCGACCGAGGCGGGCGAAGGTGAGGCTGCGTCACGCTCACCCGTCACGGTGTGACGGGTCGGTGTGACGCTGCCGCCAGGCGCGGGTGCGGCACGCCCCGGAGCAGTAGATCGCGTCGCGGCGCCGGTCCATGGCCCGGCCGGTGCTGCGACCGCACACCGGGCAGTTCAGCATCGCCAGCGCCCGGGCGGCGGACTCCTGCTCGGCGGGGCTGCCGGCGGACCGAGGCCACGAGGGCCCGGCCGTGCAGCACGGCCAGGCGGTAGTTGCGGTTCCAGCGGCGCCGGGCCCGCCAGGCGCGGGTGCGGCACGCGGGCGAGCAGTACACCCGGCGCGGGTGCGCGCCGGGCGGCGGATGCTGGCGGCAACCCGGACACCGGGGCCGTTTGCGCCCCATACCGCTGACCGTACTCGGCGCTCCGGCATCCACGGTGGCCGGCTCGGCGGGGGCTTCGGGTACGGGCGCCGCCGCCCGTCTGTTCAGTTGACGCGTTGAAGGCGGATCGCGGAGGTGCGGTCGAGAATGCCTTTCTCCCTCCACACATAGAGACGCAGTTTGTACGTTCCCTTGACGGTCGGGCGGAACTTCACCGTCGCTACGCCGCTGCCGTTCGTCTTGGCGATGTAGGCGTTCCGGACCCACTTGGTGCTCTTGGGCGGCATGTACTTCAGAATGATCTTACGGCCGGCGCCGGGAACGGTCTTGACCGTGATCGACGTGGTTTTGTTCCGCTTGGACGACCCCCTGGTTGCCCAACCGCTGAGCGTGGCGACCGACAAGACGCCCCCAGGGCCCTCCGCGACGTCTGGGGCGACGGTCGCGCTACCCGCGTACACGACACGGATGTCGGCGCAGACCCGCCGCCGGAACTGGGCCGAGTAGGTGGCTGTCGCCCAGCCCAATTCCGGCGGGTATTCGTCGAATTCGTCGCTGGACGTGATCGCCGACGCGACCTCCACCCACTTGGTGGTCTGGAACTGCCGCTGCTGGATAGACACCCTGCTGGGCACGCTTGGGCCTTGCAGGGTGCCGGAGACGGTGACGATCGTCCCGTAGTCCTGAAAACCTTGCGGCGCGATGTCTCGGACGTCCAGGTACGAGGTGATCTTGCTGTCGGCCGTTCTCGCTGGGCTGTTGCCGACCACGGAGGCGAAGGGTTCCTTACCGACCGCCGACGCCGGACCGACAGGGACCACCGTCGCACCGCACATCGCGACTGCCGCCGCCACCGCTAACGCGGGAACGGACCGAAACCCGGAAAGGCCGGGACGACGCAGCATCTGGGACCACCTCGAGGAGAACCGGCGGCGAGCAGACGCGAACGCCGACCCGCCCCCGTGGAAACGGAGACACCGCAGCCGCGGATGCCTCAGGGATGATCAGCTTCTTGCGCGCCGGGTGGACCCGGCAGTGCATGTCGGGTGCAGCACGGTTGCCCGCTGTCCCAGCCGCGTCCGCTCGGAACCAGCTGACTTCAACACAACACGCGGAGTGCTCTACAGCCTGCGCTACCTGGCCAACTCCCCCACAGTCGGCCGCAGACTCGCCGACTAACGTCTCGGCCGGTAGCGCCCCAGGGTCGCAACCCCGGCGTGCAGAGTCGCAACCCAGGCAGGTTGCGACTCGCAAATGCGGGTGCGCCTGGCAACCGCCACCGGGTTTGCTACCCGGCCGGGCAGGTGTTTCTACTCCGCACGCCGCACTGGTAGCGGCTCACCGTGCAGGCGCTACCAGGGGCGCGGCCGGGGTCCTATATGCGCGTCCGGGGGTCCGCAAACATGCAGGTCGCAGGCTGGAAGCGCCGGGGTGTTTCTCCCCCGGGACCGCAGTGTTTCTACCCCGCTCACCCGGGGGCTTGGTTTCCTCGCCGACCTTGGCGGGTCCGCAATATCGCGGCCAGGATGACGCGCAGGGGCTTGCGCGGCGGGGAGGGCAGGCTGTCCCGGGCCGCGATGGAGGCCTCCTTGGCGGCGAGCGCCTCGGTGTGCTCACCGTTGGCGGTGTGCAGCTCGGCCCTCTCTTGGTACACCTGGACCAGAAGTTCGCGCAGGCCACGCTCGGTGCACAGCGTGTGGGCGGCGTCCAGGCTCACCAGGGCCCGGCCGGTCGCGCCGAGAAGACGCTGCGCCCGGGCCAGGGTCAGCAGGTACTCGGCCATTTCGTCGGCGTCGTTGGGCCCGGCGCCCTTGTAGCGGGCGATGCATACCTGCATGGTCTGTTCCGCCTCGGCGTAGTCGCCGTTGGCGATCTGGATCGCCGCGATCGTGTCCAGCGCGTCCGGGTCGAGGTGGTAGTCGCGGGCTACGGCGTGGTCCTGCATGCGCCCCGCGACCTGCCTAGCCTGCGGGAGGTTACCGGCCCGGTACTCGGAGTAGGCCCAGTTGTTCAGCGTCACGGTGAGCTGTTCCCACTGACGAAGCTCGCGGGCCAGTACCTCGGCCTGGCGGTAACGCGGCCGCGCCGTCTCCATGCCGCGGTACTCGGCCAGCGCATCGGCCAGCTTCAGACGGTGCCAGACCTGCATGTGCGCGGTGGCCGTCTCATCGAGCAACTCGACCGCGTCCAACGCGTGCTCCAGAGACTTGGCCCCGTGGCCGGACAACCGCTCGATACTTGCCTGCACCAGGTGGGTACGCGCCCGCATCCGGCGGTCGCCGTGCCTGCGAGCCCACGCCTGGATGCCCTTGACATGCCGGGCGGCTTCCCGGAAATCGCCGGTGCGCCGCAGCATGTCGATCCAGCACAGCCGGGCCCGCATCAGCAGGGCCTGGTCACCCAGCGCCTCAGCCCGCCGTTCGAGGTCCACCGCGGCCGCGTAGCCCGCGGCGGCGTCCACGGCGACCCGGTCCTCCAGCGCCAGCAGGGCCGCCGACAGCTCCTCGGCGCCCGCCGCGCTGTCGTCCATCCCCTGCACCCTGAGCCGGTTCACGACAGTCTCATCGGCCGTAAGCCCACGATGAATGCCGCCTGGTGACGCACCCCACGGCAGCGCACGGCGAAACCCCGACGTGGGCGCGCTGATCGACACCCGCCGCACGTACGACGCGGTTTCGCCGCCGCCGGAAGGAGCTGTTCAGTGGCGGGCCTGCACCCACCGCCCGCACCACCAACACGAATCCGGGCCGTCATCCTGTCAAGTCGCCCGCCTTCACCCCGGCCCTGAACCCACACGGCGGCGACGTACCGCAGATCACCGACCTGCGGGGGGCCGCACGGACAACACCCCACCGCGCCGGGTCGGGACAGACCCGCTGGGCGGGCGGCTGACCCCTGGAGCCGCCGTGACCAGACCGCTGAGCACCTCAGCACATGGCAATGCATAGATGTGCGTGTAACTCGCGGCGGGTTCTGTGGAGTGCGTCGGTCATCCCCGGCGCCGGGCGAACGCGGCGGCGGTCTGGTCGGCCGTCGTGGCGACCCGGCGCACGAACGCGGCGATGTCGGGCAGCTCGTCGACGCGCTGCCCGAGCGAGTGCAGCTTGGCGACAGCCTGGCTCGGGTTCCCGGCCGCGCCGCGCAGCCGCCGGTGGATGCCCATCAGCTCGGACCCTGCATGCAGGAGGCGTTCAGTGGCAGTGTCTCGTCGCGATGGGCGTGTCGGACTACGGGCGATCTCGTTGAACGAGCGCAACACGCCGGGCGGGATCCTCGCCCCGGCCCTGGCGTGTTCGGACCGGGGTCCTGGTCGGAGGGCTGTCTGTGCTGCTGGGGTAGCGAGGATGGGCATCCTGCACGCGGCAAAGGGGGATGTGTGCCGCGTGCGTCGGGGCCCCGGTCCGACCTGGCGATCCAACGGGGGTCTGCGGGTGAGCGGGACGCCATACCTTGGTGGGCCCGACGTTCAAGGTTCGGGGAGCATCGGTGCGGACCCGGTGCGGCACGGTTGCCGGCAGGGTGCAGCTCATACCTTCAGCCGGGCGACGTCACCGGAGCGCCGCGCCTGGCCGCCGAAAAGGTGATCGGCCGGGCGGCGAGGGGGCCGCCCGGCCGACCGGGGTGGGAATGTGTGTCAGCTGCCCGGCTTGCAGGTCTGCTGCAGGTTGGTGCTCAGCTGCTTCGCGAACGCGCTGTCGCTGGTCAGCTTCTGCTGGAAGGCGGTGACCTGGGCCTTGGTCAACCCGGGGTAATCCGGGGTGGCCTGGTACGCGTCGGCCATCGCCTTCGGGTCGTCGTACACGGTCGACTGCACCGTGCACAGGTGCGCCGCGGTCGCCGCGATGAACGTGGCCTCCGGACCAGCGCCGACCGGAGCGGCCTGAACGTTACCGGCCTCCTGAGCCCCGGCGGCCTGCACCGCAGCAGGCTGCGCCGCCGCGGCCGCCTCGTGTTCAGCACCGCAGCCGGACAACCCCAGCAGGGCGACCGCCGCCGCAGCGCCCGCCGCCGCGAGAGACAGGACGCGGGTGGTGTGGGCTCGCATGAGAGTCTCCTTCAGGTCGCGGGTCGCGGGTCGCGGGTGGTGGGGCGAGGTTCAGGCGGCGCCGATGAGGATCGAGCCGGTGAAGCTGCCACCGGTGTAGGTCGCGGTCAGCGGCACCCGGTAGGTCTGCTCCGGGTCCAGGCCGGTGGCGTTCAGGCGGACCGCGAAGTAGTCGTCCTCGGCGACCGCCAGGGTCGGGCCGTTGTTGAGGCCCGCGGCGGAGGCGTCACCGGGGTAGACGACTTCGAGTCCGGGTGGCGGGGTGAGGGTGACCTTGAGGTTGTCCAGGCCGGGCTTGTTGCCCCGCAGCACGATCTTCGTCCAGGTCGGGGTGTTCTTCTTGACCAGCACCGGTGGGGTTTTCACGGTGATCGCGGCTGCGGTGCTGGGGGTCACCGGCAGGGTCACGTTCAGCGTCTGGCTGGCCTTGGGCCCGGAACAGTTGACCTTCTTGGTCTTCAGGTCGTCGTCCTTCTTGACCTGTCCCGGGGGCAGCAGCCGGTAATCCACGTTCAGGGTCATCGTGACCGGTCCGGTCGCGGTGGGCGGCGCCGTGACGCGGAACGCCGTGTAGTCGGTGTTCCCGGCTGCCAACGCGGAGGCGATGGAGAACGACGAGAAGTCGGCGGTGCTTTCCGGATAGGTGACCTTCGCGCCGGGCCCGGTCAGGGTGACCTGCATGTCGCAGACGTCCTGGCCGGCCTGCCAGATGGTGCTGATCCAGCCCTGCTGGCCGGGCAGCATCGACGCGAGGGTGGGAACCAGCAGCGTCAGGCCGTCGTCCTTGCTACCCGCGGCGGCCGGCCCGGCCAGACCGAACGTCGCCCCGGCAACCGTGACCAGCACGGAGGCCGCCAACACGTGTACGCGCATGAGATCATCCCTCGGCGGGCTGCCCCGTGAGCGTCGTCGCCCACCGTCGCGCGGCCCTACACCCGCAGCATCGTCACTTGATCTCCGCGGCGTAGCCGTCCGCGACGTCGGTCACAATGGCCGACCCGGCGACTTAACCGTGGCGCCGGTTCAGGTTCGCGATCAACTCGCGGCTGGCGGGGCGCCCGGCGTCCAGGACCCGGTTGGACCACCGCCGTGAAGGTCAGCACCGCCAACGGCTTCGGCCGCCGCACCAAGCAGGAGGACAAATCCCCCTCAACGCCGTCCCCGCCTGACTTCGGACGGCCCTAGCGATCCGGGAGGGGTACGCCACGCCCCCGGGCACGCCCTTGGACGGCTTCACAGGCAGCCCACATAGGCCCCTCAACTGTTCCGCTGGCGGCCTGTCGGCGACGGCCAGACGCGTCCAGCCTGTCGCGCGGCGTCGCCGAGGCTGGTCGCCGTGACGTTGAGAATGGTGTCCGGCTGAACCGGGCCTCGACCGCCGAAAGCGACGAACGTTTCCGACGTCAATCGGAGCCGAACGTCTGCAGGCCCGGGTTCGAGCAGGTCATGATGACCATGCTTCCTTCGCTAGAGGAAGGCGGGCGACCCCCGCGACGGGGGTCACACGGGGTCGCCCGTCACCATTCAGCGGAGAACGCTCATCCGGCCCCGGGTCAGGTCTTCGGTGGCGGCCGCCGGGTCGGAACGGGCACGGCCAGGCGATGCCCGTACCACGCGCTTCCGCGGCGCGCGCACGGGCCGGGCGGCGTGGCGGGTCACCGGGGACGGGATGTCGGGCCGGTACGGTCGCTGGTCATGACGAGCAGCAGCACCGACCCGGCGCCCGCGGACCTCGCCGTGCTTGCCGCGCATCTGGCGCAGATCGCCGCGGGCCTGGACGGGTACATCGCCGCGGCCGCCGAGCGGATCGCCCAGCCCCGCATCGACGCAGCCGCTGCTGGCGCGGCGGCCCGGCTCGCCGCCGTCACCGCGCAGCATGAGGCCGAACGGAACCGGGCCGCGCATCTGGAGACCGAGCTACGCCACCAGCTCGACACAGCACTGCGGCAGGTCGCCCGGCTGCGCTGGGCCGCTCGGTACCTGCCACACGAGGTCCGTGTCCTGGTCCTGCCCACCCCGAACCGCCGCGACGGATGGTCCGGTGACCGACCTGACCCCGCCACCGCCGTCCGCATCGACACCGCCGCGGCCGCCGCCGGTGTCCCTGCCTACCCCGGCCATCCCACGACGCCGCCGACTCGCTCGTTCGCGCCTGCGAACCGGGCGCAAGCTAGAACTCCTGGGCGGCCCCACTCCGAAGGTCATGACCTGGTGCCGTCCGCCCGAGCGGGGAGCAACCAGGATGCGACCGGACCGCGACCCGGGCGGCAGGTTCCCGGCGTCACGATCACTGCCGGCCGGTCGTTACGACCCGTGCCGCACGGGGAGGGGGTGGCCCGCCGGTGATCCTTGGCACCGCGCACACTCCCGGGCTCTACCGCGCTCACCTTCGAGGAGACCGCGACGGTTTCGGGCGGCCACCCCCTCAGCCCGCAGCGCCGCGGCGAAGCCCGCCTATCCAGGCGTTTGCCTACGCGTTGTGGGAGCACCGAGCTGATCGCGCTTGCGGCCGATGTGGTACAGGGTTTCTCGCAGCGCTGCGACCTCGCCAAGCCACTGCTTGCCCTTCGCCTCGCGGATCCGCGCGTGGGTGTTGGCCTCAATCGAGTCCAGCAGGGGAATCTGTGCGGGATCCAGGCGCAGCTGCGGGCAACGGACACAGGCGTGCTCGTGCACGCACGGGCTGCCGTAGGGGCGGAAGCAGTCGCCGAGCGCGACCCGGCGCAGCTGGAAGTGCTTCTCGAACTCGGCCCACTCGTCCGCGGTGACGTCGCGGTATTCGGCGGCGTCGCGCAGCGTCCGACGGTGGGTGATGAACTGCTGGTGCCGGGTGATCACCTCGTCGGGGAACACGGCGGTGTAGCCGCGGGTGGTGTCGAGGTCGAGGTGGCCGAGTAGGGCCGCGGCGATGTGCAGTGGCAGGCCGGCGCCGACGGCTTCGGTGGTGAACAGGCGGCGGAAGTCGTGTGGGGTGAAGGCGATCGGTGCATCGCCGTCGCGCAGGCCGGCGGCGTCGGCGGTGGCGATGAGGACGGTGCGTACGTAGTGCGCGGACAGGACCTCCTGGCGGGCGCCGACGCGGCGGGCGAATAGGTGCGGCAGCGCCGGGCCGTGCGTCTTCTCGGCCGGGTCGTAGCGCACCGCCAGCGGGATGGCATCGGCGTCGCCGCGGGCGCGGCGCTGCACGGCGAGCAGTACCTGCACGAGTTCCGGGCTCATCGGGATCAGCCGCTCCCGGTCGGCTTTCGAGGGGGTGATGTGTAGCAGCGGCACCAGCGTGCCGGTGGTCGCCGGTGTGTGGTGCCGCAGCGACAGTTGGGTCAGTTCGAGGACTTCCTCGATCCTGGCGCCGGAGTGCCGCAACGTTTCGATCAGCGCCCAGGCCCAGAACCCGTCCGCCTCCAGTCTGGTCGCGTCGAGCAGGCCGCCGTCGGGGTCGCGCAGCCAGATCCGGTCGCGGTTCCACCGGCCCGGCTTGGGCGGGTCGTGCCTTACGTAGGTGACACCGTCGACCGTGACCGGTTCGCCGTGCGGTGTGGCGAGTGCGGCGGTGAGCAGCCGGCCGGACCAGTCCCGTCGCCGCGCGGCTGTCTCCACCAGTTGGGGCAGTAGTGGTGTCAGTGTCCGGGTGCGTTCCTGCATCCGGGCGGTGCGCTGCCGCTTCGCCTTGCGCAGCGTCTGCACGTCGATCCGGCGGATCGGGCACGGTGCCGCCCACCGGGCCCAGCGGGCCGGGTCCGCCAGCGCCCACTGGCTGACGTCGCGGTAGAAGGCGCGCACGTTGATCAGGTGCGCGTGGTAGTCCGAGCGTGGCAGGCCCTGCGTGGTGGTCATGAGGCGCTCGCGCCACTGCGCGGCCACCTCGGCCGTGAGCCGTAGGTCCTGCTGCCCGGGGTTGATCTCCAGGATGGTGCGCCAGAACACCACGCCAAGGCTGCGGGCCACGTGCGTCCAGGTGCCGTAGTCCAGCCGGGGCCGGATCTCGGTGAGGTAGTCGGTGAGCAGGTCGACCACCGGGTGCGGCGGCAGGTCGTAGCGTCCGATCAGCGCGTGCGCGGTGTACTGCCGGCTACTGCTCTTGGCCGTCCATGCCGACCGCAACGTCGGTGGCTCACCGGCGAACGGGCCCAGCTCCACCATCAGCTCCCACGCCAGGTGTTCCCGGCGGTGCCTGCCAGATGCTTTGACCAGGTCGGCATACCCGAGCAGATCGTCGCCGGTCAGCTGGGGCAGCCGTTTCCCGGTACGGATCATCACCCGAACCAGGGCGGCGATCGCGTCGTGGCGGGCCTTCTCCCCGGCCCGGCGGTAGAGCGGCAGCTCCCGCAGCCGGGCGAACTCGTGCGGATCGTTTGCCTGCGGAAATCGGTCGAACAGGACGGCGAAGTGGGTGTTGAGCAGCCACGAGTAGGACGGCCGGAGCAGCCGCGCCTGGATCAGCAGGCCACACCCGGTGACCGCGTTACCGGCCACCGCCACCACACCGGCAGCGTGCGCGGCCGCCGCCCACGATCGCGGGGCCTTGTCCGCGCCGCTGGCCAGCCACCGCTGCTCCCAGTCCTCGCCCGGGTACGCCAGCAGCCATGCCAGTAGCTGCCGGGACCAGCGCAGCGTGGACGCCCTGGCCCCCGACCGGGCCTCGAGTGCTGTCGTCACCTCGTCGAGGCCGGCCCTCACCAGATCGGTCCCGGGTCCGTCGACCGGCCGCGCTGGAGGTGGGTGCCCGGCGTCGTACGCCAGCATCGGCAGCACCCGCCCGAACGGGCTGTAGCGCTCGTCCGCCCCGATCGGCGCGAGCATCACCGCCCCGGGTCTCACCGGTCCAGACCCAGCAACTCGCGGACCGCCGCCTGGTCGTACCCGGCCGCCACGGCTGGCGGCTGTGTCGCCGCGGCGAGGCGCCGCTGCCGCAGCTGTTCCATCTTCTCCACCAGATCGTCGGTCCTTGGCTGCAGGTACAGCTCCGTGGTCGACACGTGCGCATGCCGCAGCACCGCCTGCACATCCACCAAGGTGAAACCCGGATCGGCGGCCATCCGCATCGCCGCCGTGTGCCGCAGATCGTGCAACCGCCACCGCGTCCCCAGTGCCGCCTGCGCACGGATCAGCACCGCCCGGGCCGCGTGGTAGGTCAGCGGGCGCCGCGGCGCCCGCAACGTCCACCACACCGGGTCCGCGCCGCTGCCCAGATAGCCCTCCGCCAAGTGCAGCGACAGCCACACGAACGCATCCGCCGACGCCGGCACCTGCTCCACGACCCGGGTGCCCTTGGACACCACCGCGATCGTGCGCCGCCCATAGTCGACGCGGTCGTGGCGCAGTCCCAGCAACTCCGCCGCGCGGACCCCGCTGGACAGCCAGAACGCCACCAGCGCCCGGTCCCGGTGAGACCGCAACGCGGAGAACAGCGCATCCGCCGCGTCGTCCGGCAGCGCGCGGGGAATCTGCCGCGGCACTCGCTGCCGGTAGTCGGCCCGCCGGCGCACCGGCCACGGCCGGGACGGATCATGATGCTCCAATACCCGGCGGGACTGCGGCGACGCCGGGGGAACCGGGTTCACCAGCGGGCCGTGACCGCAGGAGATGACGTAGTCGTAGAAGCCGGACAGGACCGCCAACTGGTGGTTGATGGTGCGTGGCGCGAACCCGACCGGTGACGCCCCGCGCATCGGGCCCGGAGCCTCACGCAGGTAGAACACGAAATCCCGCACCTGATCCCGGGCTGCCCGCGCCCAGTCCACCTCGACCGCGTACAACCATCGGAACCATCGCAGCAGGTCGTACCCATAGCTGCGCAGCGTCGCCGGACTGCAGTCACCAATGAGCAGCTCCCGAAACCACCCGGCTGCCGCCTCGTGCACGATCCCGTCGGGAAACATCACCAGCCACGGCAGCCCGGCCTGGTCCTCTGCTACCCGGCCGACCGACGGCAAGACCAACACGATTGTCCACGGCCCCTCCCCTGGCGCCCGCGCTTGGTTTTGGGCGTTGGGTGGTTCAGTCAACAGGACGGGCTTGCGCCTGGGTCGACCGCGCCGGCGCTCGCGTGCATTCGAGGGCCGGCCGCGACCTCACGGCGTACCTGCCAGACGTGTGTGCCGCCCTGGCCGAGCACCTGCCGGCCGGGGTGATCTTGGATGCTGAATTGGTGTGCTGGGACATGGCGCGGGGCCGCACCGCGTTCGCGGATCTGCGTCGTCGGATCACCGCGGGTCGCGGCCTGGCCGCGGAGGTTGCCCAACGCCCGGTGCATCTGGTGATCTTCGACCTGCTCCGCGATGGCCGTCATCGGGAGTTGCTTGATCAGCCGCTGGCTCAGCGCCGCCGTCGGCTGCAGCGCCTGCTGAGCGGGGCTCCACCACAGCTGGCGCTCTGCCCCCAGACGACCGACCCGGACCTGGTGCAGGCGTGGTTCACCGACTACGCCGTGGCCGGGATCGAGGGCCTCGTCGTCAAGGACAGCGGTAAGCCGTACAGGCCGGGCGCTGTGGGATGGAAGAAAGTGCGCCGCAAGACCACGACCGAGATGATCATCGGCGGGGTCACCGGCACCGCCACCAACCCGTCCAGCCTGCTGCTCGGCCGCTACGACACCCGGGGGCGGCTCCGGCTGGTTGCCCAAAGCCATCCGGTCAAGGCTGTGCAGCGGAGTGAGTTGGCCGCGGGCCTGCAGCCGATGGCGTTCCAGGGCAACGGCGCCGGGCACCCCTGGCCCCGCCCGCTGCCTGCCGGCTGGTCGATGAACCTGACCGACCGCAAGCCCCTGCCGTATGTGCAGGTGGAGCCGCTGCTGGTCGCCGAGGTCGAGGTCGACGGCGTCATTGACGGCCCGGGCCGCCATCGCCACCTCTGTCGCCACGTACGACTACGCCCGGACCTCGCACCCGACGACGTCGCCCCGCTCTGCCCGTAGCACAGTCAGCACCGCAGGACCGCGCTGTCCACAACCAGCGAGTATTCCCAACGGCGTCCGCCCGGGCCCGTCCGAAGGGCCATGCTGATCGGCGTCGGCGAGGCCACTCCCCCGCCGGGCCGGCCGCAGCCCACGCGCAGGCGGGGCCGGGCGGGTAGCAGCGCCACCGACACGAACAGGGCCTCGCCACGAGACATGGCGGGGCCCTGTTCGCACCGAGATCGGGCTCCTGTCCGGTGCGCAGCCAACCCCGCGCACCAAATTGATGGCCGTAATGAGCGGCGATACCCCGGAGGCAGTCGAGAGGGGCGGCTCGTGACGGTCCATGCGCCGATTCAGTGCGGGCTGACACCACCAACGTTCGGCGGCGGGGCTCAACCCCACCTCAAGCCGAACTCCGGCTTCACTGTCGATCAAGGTGTTGAGTGACAGCCCCGGCGGTCGCGTGACAGCGGACATGGCGCGGCCTTCTCCAGGCCATGATCAAGCTCGCCCGCGACAGCTCCTCCACCAGGCGTTATGCTCACGTATTAGTACACGTGTTCGCCACGTCTTCCCCGGTTGGCGTTCGTACGTCCGCGGAGCCACGCGCACGGGGAGGGAGCGAGATGGCGAGCGCCGAGCGTGCCTGGAGCGGCGCCGGACGCATCACCGGGCCGGCCGACGTCGCCCGGGTGATCGCCGAGGTCAACGCGGCCGGACTCGGCCGAGACCGCACCGCGGCGCTGGCCCGCAGCGTGGCCACTGCCGACGACGTACAGGTGACCGGCCCGGACGCCTCCCGGACCCTGCCGGTGCTGCCGGAACTCACCGAGCTATTCCCCATCGGCGGGCTACGTCGCGGCAACGTCATCACCGCGACCGGGAGCACGTCACTGCTCATGGCGCTGATCGCGCCGGTGGTCGCCGCCGGATCGTGGGCCGCGGTGGCCGGGATGCCGGACTTCGGGGCCCTGGCAGCGATCACGGACTACGGCATCGCCAGCGAACGGCTCGCCCTGGTGCCCGCACCCGGCCCGGACTGGCCCACCGTCGTCGCCGCGCTGCTCGACGGCTTCGACCTGGTCGTCGCCGCAGTGCCGGGCGGCCCACCACCCGCCGATCGCGTGGTGCGGTCGCTGGCTGCCCGCGCCCGTCAGCGGGGCAGCGTCCTGATACTGGTCACCGACACAGCCTGCCCCGGCACCGATCTCGCCCTGCAGTTGATCGACCGGCGCTGGAACGGCCTCGGCATCGGCCGCGGCCGACTTCGCCACCAAGAGGTCACCATTCGCGCTGCCGGCAAGGGAAACGCAGCCCGAGCCCGCACCACGACGGTCACGCTGCCGCCGAGCTCGCTCGCCGTCGACCCCGCTGGCCCCGCAGTCGATGCCCAGCCTCCAGCCCCGACCGCACTACCCGCAGGGCCGTCCACTCCGGTGCGGCAGAACCTGGACGAGGCGGTCGACGTCCCGCACCTTCGACCCGTCCCGCCTCCGGTCGATCCGTGGGCGTCGCTGGTAAAACAGGTGCCGTCAGCGCGGCCGCCCCGGCGACACGACCAACGTTCGTGATCAGCTCTCGCAGACACCGATCGCCGACATGCAGCTCGTAGGGCACCGCCACACCGACGCGGCATCCCTCCGGCAGTAACACCGACATCAGCGGCATCACTAGGCATAACACCCATACCAGGCCAGCACGCCAACGGGCGGCACCCCTTCCCGACACGGTCTACAATTGTCTACACTCCGGAGGTGCCGCTGGAGACCTACGAGTTCGACGACGACAGCTACACCGCCACGGCGAACGCCGGGGTGAACGTGCCCGCGGTCCTGGCCGTACTGCACGGACACCCGGTACACCGCCAGCACATCGGCACCACCGGACTGATCATCACCGGCCGAGCCCCCGACGGACAGATCATCAGCGTCGGCCTGCTGGAGATCCCCGGCCGCGACGACACATACCGGGTGGCCCAGGTACACGTACTACCGCCCGCGCAGGCCGCGGCATTCGAGCACCGCATGGGAGGCGAGTGAGATGACGACCCACGACGAGCTGGCCGCGGCCATGGCGCAGCAGGACTTCACCAACGGAGAGATCGTCACCGAGCCACGCGGCTCGGCCGTCTTCTCCTTCCGCGCCCCGGCAGAGTGGAACGAGGAAATCCTCGCCGAGATGCAGCGCCGTGGCCTCAGCAAGCCAGGCCAGCTCCTCAAGGCACTCGTCCGGGAAGCCCTCGACCGGGCCACCGCCAACACCGACCAAGTCGTCACCATCCGGCTCGACGACCTGCACCGCGCCATCGAATCAGTCGCGCGGCCCGCCGCCTGATAACCGACCAGGCCGCCTCTCGCTCAAGGCTGGCGCCGGGTGCTCTGCTCATCGGTGGAAACCCGCGTGTAGACCAAAGGCTGTCGTCAACCTTGAACGGATTCGTTTGGATCTCCGGTCCGCCGGGCCATTGTCGGCTTGGGCTGGGCAATGGATCCGGCGGCTGTCCTCAAAGGGTCATTTGACGACAGCAACGGATCGGCCGTTGAGGAGTTCCCGGGGCAGAGATTCACCGAAAGGGGGCGCCGCCGCAGTGTTGCCCATGCGGCAGAAGAAGGGCTGCGCCGATGCGGTGACGACGCTAGAGGGTGGCTCTGCTCGCGAGGTACGACACCAGCGGCTCGTGAGTCTTGACTCCATTGATCGGTTCTGCCGTTGATCAATCTCCGCGAGTTTTGACCGCACTTCCGTCTACTGCCTGCGCAGCCCGCTCGATCTTCGCCCGGTGTGCGGCGCGGGCCGCCGCGTCGATCCGCTCCTCGTACTCAGCCATCACCCCGGTCCGGCCGTCGAGCCGCTCACGCAGGATGTCAGCGTGGCCGGCATGCCGGGTGGTGTCCTGCAGGACGTGGGCCATCATGTTGAACAGCTTCACGCCGGGACGCGGCCACCACGGCACCCGGCCGGGGGCATCGATGGGAAGCTCTCTGATCGTCGCGTCAGCATGGTCCCAGGCCCGCTGGTAGAAGCCGATGATCTGTTCGCGGGTCTCGTTCTGAGTCACCCACAGGTCGCTGCCCTCCGCGTCCTGCCAGCGAGGCAGCGGCTCCGGGAACGGACGGCCGAAGATCTCACCAAGGTACCTCGCCTCCCAGGTCGCCATGTGTTTGACAAGCCCGAGAAGGTTCGTCCCGGTCGCCGTCAGCGGACGCCGGACGTCGTACTCGGACAGGCCGTCGAGCTTCCAGACCAGCGCCTCACGAGTCACCTTGAGCTGGCCATGCAGGTACTCCTTCGCGAAATCATCGATCACGGCACACGAGCTTGCCACGCGGCAACAAGGAGACCGGGAATTTCCGTGGGAAGGCTGACTAGCGGAAATCCGCCTAGCTGAAATCCGCCTGATCTCCCAGAGCCTGCCGATGAGGTAATGGGAAAGCCTGACTGAACCCGGATGTGCAGGAGTGGCCGATGCCCAGCCTCGCAGGTTTCCGGCTGCCCGCGTGGGCGCTGCGCCGCCCCGCTCAGCTGCTGGTGGTCGCCTTGATCACCGCCGGAGCGACTGCGGTCGTCGCTCAGCCTAGCCATGCGCACGGCTACGAATGCTCCATTGACAACAGCGACGACTCCAACACAGTCCGCTCTTCGGCCCGCGCCGCCGCGGCGACCCTGCCGGCCCATCCTCGGAGCGCGATGGAGCGCAAGGAGGAATACATCACCAACGACTTCGCCTCGCGGAACATGTATTTCTCCGGTGCCTATATCGCGGCTGTGGTCGACCTGGCCGAGGACTACGGGTTCGTGTGGGATTGCCAAAGCCACTCCTTCAAGCTCTGGGATGACTGGCCCCCCTACGCGCGGATGGCCGCACCAACCAGCGACCGGACCCTGTCCTCCTCGATCACGGCGCGGTGGACGGGCTCGGATCTCGGGCACGGCATCGCCTCCGCAGCGGTCCGCGTGCGGACCGCTGCCTTCAACGGCACCTACGGCGCCTGGCAGTACCCCGCCGCCTGGCAGCGGACGACCGCCGCCTCGGTCTCCCCAGACAACAACTACGGCGCCTGGAATTACCCTTGGGAACAGACCTTCGCCGGTTCGACCACCCTCAACGGGGCCCGCCCGGGCAGCACTTACTGCTTCTCCGTGCGTGCCACCGACAAAGCCGGCGGCACCTCGGCATGGAGCCCGCAAGACTGCATCACCCGCGCCCTGGACGACCGATCGCTGACCGGGCGCCGGTGGCAGCGCCTTTCCGGCAGCTCCTACTACAACTCCACCATCAGCCAAACCACCAGCAAGGGCGCCACCTTGAAACGGACCGGCGTCCAGGCGCGCCGCATCGGCCTGATCGCCACCAAACGCCCCGGCGGAGGCCGAGTCGCGGTCTACCTCAACGGCACGCTGCTCACAACGGTCAACCTGAACGCCTCCACCACACGGCCCCGGGCGTACTTCCTGGTGATGTCCTCACCGTCGCTGCAAACCGGGACCGTAACGCTCAAAGCGACCACGAGCGGCAAGAAGGTCCAGATCGACGGCCTGGATATCGCTCGCGAACCGTAGCGGCCGGCCCCTCAACCACTGGCAGAACCGGTCGCCGCCTGACTCCCACGGAAATCTCGGTCTCCAACAAGAGGAGCCGCCTAAGGAGATCACAGAGCGGTGGTGTCGAGACTCGCGGACATGAAAGTCAGCGACGATCTTGCGGCGTCGAATCTGGCGTTGAACCGGTGTCCGAAGCCGCGGAGCTAATCAAGAGGGAGACCGGGGCAAACTGCGGGAGGGACGCCAGATGATCATGCGTGGGTCGTGGGAACCTGCCGCGGTCGGGAACCGTCTCACTGCGAGGCCCACCAGCGGGCCCGGCCGGGCCCGGTCCCCGCGCCCACGCCGACAAACATGTGAAGGTGTACCCCTATGCCCGTCCCCACCCGCTGCGGTGCGGCCCTCGCGGCCGGCGTCCTCGCCGTGCTCGCCGCCGCCGGCTGCGCCACCCCGGACCAAACCACAACACCGGGACAGGCGCAGTCACCGCCGATCGTGACCTCCGTGCCCGCGCAGCATTCCCCGGCCCCGGCAACGGCGCTGCAGGTCCACCCCCGATGGGAATCCTGCGCTGCGGAGCTGGGCGGGGCCGGCCCCGATTTCAGCACAGTCACGCGGGCCCGACTCGACAGCAGCTTCCACCCGGTCTCCGCGATCCTGTGCACCCAACAGGCCGAGACCGACAGCACCGGCCGCAAGCACATCACCACCCACGAACGACACGTCGACGACATCGACGCGCTCGTGGCCGCGCAGCGGCTGCCAGACCTTCCGCAGACCGGCGACATCTGCACCGCCGACGCGGTCATGCCGCCATGGATCGCGTTGGTCGACGGACAGGGCCGATGGGTTCACCCCGCCGTCCCGGTCACCGCGTGCGACAAACCCCGCGTCGAGGTCTACACCGCCCTCGACACGGTGCACACCATCGCGACGTCGTCGTACACGAGCGTCCAGCCGGCCCCGCCCGCCAAGTAGTGCCCGGGGCAGCCTCCCACGGTTCCCCCCGGTCTCCTATAGCGCCCAGCTAGCGCCGCGCGTCCCACACCCAACCGGGCACCTTCTCCAACTGGGCGACCCGGTCGGCGCTGAGCCGCCCGCGCTGCCCACGCCTCTCGCGAACCCACCCGCCGAGCGGGAAGCCGTCGTCGGTGACGAAGACGGCCGGTACCCGGGCGTGTCGGTGCTCGTCGGCGTAGGCGCGCAGCTTCTCCAGGCCCTCGGCGAAGCTCGCCTCGCGTGCGTCCCATACCCAGCCGGGCACGGCCTCCAGCTGTTCCTCCCGGTCGGCGCTGAGCTTGCCGTCTCGGTGGAAATTGCGCCTCTTTCTGACCCACCCCCCGAGCGGGAAGCCGTCGTCGGTGACGAAGACGGCCGGTACCCGGGCGTGTCGGTGCTCGTCGGCGTAGGCGCGCAGCTTCTCCAAGCCCTCGGCGAAGTCCGCCTCGTACTTGTCCCACACCCAGCCGGGCACGGCCTCCAGCTGTTCCTCCCGGTCGGCGCTGAGCTTGCCGTCTCGGTGGAAGCTGCGCCTCTTGCTGACCCACCCCCCGAGCGGGAAGCCGTCGTCGGTGACGAAGGTCTTAGGTACTCGGGCGTGCCCGTGTTCGTCGGCGTAGGCGCGCAGCTTCTCCAGACCCTCAGCGAAACCGTCCTCCTTCGTGTCCCACACCCAGCCGGGAAGCGCCTCCAGTTGGGCGACCTGGTCCGGGCTGAGCTGCCCGCGGCGGCGACGCCTGTTGCTAACCCAGGTACCGAGCTGGAAGCCGTCTGCCGTGGTGAACTTCGCGGGCACGCGGGCGTGTCGGTGCTCGGTGGCGTAGGCGCGGAGCTTCTCCAGGCCCTCGGCGAAACCGTCCTCCTTCGTGTCCCACACCCAGCCGGGAAGCGCCTCCAGTTGGGCGATCCGGTCCGGGCTGAGCTGCCCGCGCCGGTGGTCGCTCCGCCTGCTGCCGGCCCAGGTGCCGAGCGGGAAGCCGTCGTCGGTCACCCAGCTTTTAGCCACGCGGGTGTTTCCGTGCTCGGTGGCGTAGGCGCGGAGCTTCTCCAAGCCCTCGACGAAGCCATCCTCGTGCGCGTGCCACACCCAACCGGGAAGCGCCTCCAGCAGCGCCACGCGGTCCGCACTGAGCTCGCCGCCTCGGCGGTACTGGCTACGCCTGTTGCCGGCCCAGGTGCCGAGCGGGAAGCCGTCGTCGGTCACCCAGCTCGTAGGCACTCGGGCGTGCCCCTTCTCGGCGACGAACGCGCGGAGCTTCCCTAGCCCGTGGAAGAAGCCGCTGGTGGTGCGCTCGATGATGCGGGCTCGCAGGCGGGCCGCGAGGTCCTCGCCGCGCCAGATTGGCATGTCGATGACGATCTTGCCCAGCGCGCCACGCGGGACGCCTCTGCCGGCCCCAAGTGCGGTGCGTAGCGAGTCCAGCTCCTCGGCGAGGGTCTCGTCGTGCTCGCGCAGCGCGCCGAGCACCTGCCACACGGTGTCGAACGCCGACGTCGACAGAGCCTCGTCCGGGTCCTGCCTGGGTCGCAGGACGACTGGGAGAATGATGAGTCCGCGCTCTTTTTCGTCGGCCACCCGAAGTGCCCGACCGACGGCCTGCACGACATCGGTCGCGGACCGGCGCGGGTCGACGAACACCACCGCGTCCAGGCTCGGCACATCCACACCGGCGGTCAGACAGCGTGCGTTCGCGAGCAGGCGCAGCCGGTCGTCTTCACTCCCGGCGGTCAGTTCCCGGAGCAGGTGCGCCCGTTTCCCGGTCGGCATGGCACCGGACACATGAGATGCCTGCACCGATGCCGGAAGCTGCAGCAGAGGTTGCCCTGCCGTGGCGGTGACCAGCTGGGCGAACTGGCGCGCTCTTTCCACCCGGGAGTGGAAGCTGATGGCGGTGCGGACGTTGTGCTCTCGCCAGGCGGTACCCAGTGCCGTGAGCGCCGCGAACGATGCCGCGTCGGTGGTGTCGTCGCCGACCTGGACTAGGTGGCGCTCGGCGACGGCGGCCGCGGCGCCGTCGTCGGTCTGCTCCACGCCGAGCACAAGTACCTGGTAGTCGGCGAGCAGACCCAGCTCGATGGCACGCCCGAAGGTGAGCCGGTGCGCGACCGGGCCGAACAGGGCCGGGTCGTCCATGCACACGACCCGGTCGTCCAGGTCGGCGGCACGTGCCTTCACGTTCGCTGACACCACCCGCGGGGTGGCGGTGGCGAACACACGGCGGACCGCGTGCACCCGGTCGTCGTGCAGGACCGTCGCGAACGCTTCTGCCGGCCGGCCGGCCAGGTAGTGCGCCTCGTCGGCGACGACCAGGTCGAACGGCACCGGCGTCCCGGCCACGTCGGCGGCCTTCTGGGCGGCGGCAACCACCGGGCTGGACTGGTAGGTGGAGAACACCACCACAGGCAGCTCGTCACGGACGTGGTCAGTCAGGAACGTCCGAAGCGTGTCCGGGTCGGTGGTGACCGGCACTGGCAGCTCGGACGAGGAGACCTTCGGCAGGTCGTCGCCGGCCACGGTCGCATCGCTGCACACCACCGCGATCCGCAGCCCGCCAGCCTCGGCGGACTGGGCGGCCCACTCGCGAACCAACTGAGCGAGCAGCGACAGGCTGGGCGCCAGCACCAGGGTGCGCCGAGCGTCGATCTCCTCGTGCACGCCGTGGCAGGTCAGGGTCTTGCCCGACCCGCAGGCCATCACCAGCGTGGTCCGCGCATCCTTGACCCCGGCCGCCTTCTGCCGGTCGAGCTCGGCGACCACGTCGGCGACCGCCTGCTTCTGGTGCTGGCGCAGCTCTCTGCGCGCTGCGCGCAGCGACCCTTGCGGATCGGCGACCAGAAGGTCATCAATACGGGCCGGCCAGGTTACCTTGGCAGCCTGCAGCTCGGCGAGCCCCACAACGGTCAGCGGGATGTCCCGTTCGCGGTCCACCTCGTCGCGAGCGTTCCCGGACAGCAGGTCCGTGGAGGCGACCAACAGCCGGCGGGAGAACCGCCGGTCATCGGAGCGGGCCAGGAACGAGTCCAGGTGAGCCTTGGTCACCGGGGTGGTGACCGCATGCCCCTTGCACTGCACCGCCCACAGCTGCCCGTCGGTGGTCTGCACCACCAGATCGACGCCGGTGTCACGCTGCCCGCCCGCGCCGGGCCAGTCTTCCCACCGCCACATCTTGGCCACGGTGGGGCCATACGACGGGTCGGCACGCAGCCAGAACCTCACCACGAGCTCGAACTGGCGGCCACGGACCACCGTGTCGGTGGTGCACAGCTGACCCAACAGAAGGTCCAGCCCCATCGCCTGACTGGGAGCGCCGGTCACGTTCACAAGCACGTCTGCCCTGTACCGGCCACCATTTGTACGCCCTGCACGCTTTGGGCCGAAGCGGACACCGGCTGCGCCGCCCACACCGAACCAGCCGCAGCCATGGTCGCGTCGAACGCCGCCGCCGCCAAAACCCATACAGGACCGGACCGGCACCCGAAACGACGTACCATCGGCGCTCACCTCACCCAGCAGGCCGCAGGACAAGCCCGCAACCGGACGCGCGAGCCCACCCGTGGAAAGCAGAGACACGCCAACCGCGTGCCGCACAGGACATACCAACCCTCTCTGCGACCCGGCAAGACACGGGAGTACACCAGTTTCAAATTGGTTGCATTCGCTGTCAACGATCTGATCCCGCGCAGCACCGACCTTGGCACCCGGTATTGCTGACCCTGCCGCCATCCCTTGCTGCACGCGGCCGCCAGCCACGCCGTGGCGTACCGCCGGCCCATCGTCGACGTGTAGTTGGAGGTCGTCTTCAGCGCGGGCCGTTCGGTGTCGAAGCTGGCCTGGCACAACCCGGCCAGCGTTACCCAGATCGGTCGAGCCTTGCGCGGGACGGTCTCAGCGGCCGGGTCGAGCGAGGTGTTCAGTCCTCGAGCGGTAACACGAACCCGCCGCCACCCAACCCGGCGTATAGGCGAGGTGTGCGCGTAGCCACGTCGACGTCGTAATCGAGCGCCATCAACGCGGCCGAGGCGGCGTCGACGCGGCCGACGGTGTTGCGGATCGCGGCGAGCATCTTCCACAGCTCGGCCTCGACGCCGACGACCTCGGTTGCCGGGTGCTGCACGAGCATGTCGAGCCAGTGCTCGTCGGCGGGGTGGACATGGGCGGCCTCGACCAGGCAGAGGAGCGGCAGTGCCACCGCGCCGCCTTCGGCGTCGATCTCCACGAGGAGCTCGCCGACGGGCAGCGAGCCGCGGCAGTAATCCAGGATGGCGGAGGTGTCCAGGACGAGCTGGACCGGGCGGTCGGTCACGCGGCGCTGGTGGGACGCATCCCCAGCTGCGCCCGCAGCTGCGCGCGCAGCTCGGGGTCGCGCCGTTCACGGGCCTCGTTCAGTCGGCGCCGGGCGCGGGCCCGGTCCTCGTCGGTCACGACGACTCCGCGCTGGGCGAGCAGCGCGGCCATGTCCGGGGGGGCCTGGTCGGCGGGCTGCTGCGTCATGAGCTCAGAATACCGTCGGCGCCGTGCAGGTGCGCAGCCCCGAATGGCTGGTCGTTCACCGCTCGGCAGACTGGTCTGGCTTGAGGCGCATTCCTTCGCCGGCCAGCAAGCCGACCGCGTCGCTCCACCACACCGCCTCGCCACCCACCCACAAGCACGGCGCTGCGGCGGACAGGCCCTGCATCGCGGCGAGTTCCACGCCGGGGATGAGCAGGCGTACCCGCCGGCCGTCGGAGAACGGCACGTCCCAGGCGAAACGGCCCTCCTGGTCCGCCTCCGACACCCGGACTGGCTCACCGTCGATGCGGGCCTCCCGGTACCGGATGGGCGCCTGCTCCAGCTCGGCCGCGCGCTCGCGGACGGCGGCGAGGAACGTCTCGAGCGCCGCGGCGGCAAGGTCCTCGCGAGCGTCGGGAACGGGCTGCGTGCCGGGGTTGATGATCATGGCATCACCGTACGGCTGACGGCGACGCTCCCGCGGCCCCCGCGGTCAAGCAGCTCCGCCGCGGACCAGGCCGTACGCCATCCATGCCAAAAGTGTCGAGATCCTCGACATGTCGAACCATTCGACACTACGGTGAGAGGGTGACGACGTTCGACTCCCGCAAAGCCGCGCTCGCTGATCTTCGCGAGTGGGCGCAGAACCAGGCCCAGGCCAGGCAGCGACTCATCGCCGCCGCCTGGCGCGCCGGCGTCCGCAACGTTGCCGAGCTGTCTCGCACAGCCGGCGTCAGTCGCGACACCGTCTACGAGGACCTGCGCCGGGAGAGCATCGACCCCACGAAACGGAGCGCCATGCCCACCATCACCGCCCTGTCTCGCCGCGCCCAGATCCGTGACCACCTGACCCGGATCATCGCGGCCGCACCCCTGCGCGCTTCCCGCGATGACCGCGCCGACCTGGCCGTCTACGACCACCAGGTCCAGCAGCTCGAAATCCTGTGGCTCCTCTTCGGCCGCGACGAGGTCACCGAGGTCTACAGCTCCTGGCTGACCGACGAGCTCGCCGAGCAGGCCAAGACCGCCACCGGGCTGACCTCCTGGTCGGACGTCGCGATGAGCACCTCCCCGATCCCGCGGTGGAACCGCGACCGGCACGGCTTCCTCTGCGTGGGCTGCAGTGAGGCGTTCTGGCGCATCGTGAGCCTCAGCGGCTCGCTCGACCGCTGGTGCAAGAGGTGCGCCCGCGACCTGGAGGGCCTCGAGCCCAGCCAGGTCTGGGATCCGCGGCTGCCCACCATCCACGGAAGCCTCGAGTTCCCCGGCCTGATGCCGGACGAACCCCGCGACAACATGCTGCACCTGCAGGCCGACGCCAGTCGGCATGACCTCGTCCTCGGTGAGGCCAACGCGTTCCTGCTGTCCGAGGGCTGGATGGGGCTGACCGCGGACGAGAGCCGCCAGCTCAGCGGACCGATCGAGGCGCCGGTCCTCGACACCTCGGGCACGGCCGCTCCGGCCGGTGGTCCCGAGTTCATGTGGACCGCGACCTTCACCTACGACGCCACGCCCCAGGGCTGGCACAAGAACGCGTATGGCTTCAGGCTGACGAGCGGCACGCTCAGTTCCACCGCCGGGGTTCAGCGTTTCGACGACGCGTTCCGGATGCTCGACACCATCGCGCTCAGCGCGGGGAAGAGGGGTCAGCGATGAAAACGATCCTGCTCGGGGCGGCGCCGTTGGCCGCAGTCGCACTGATATTCGGGGCGGTGGTGCTCTGGGACCGACTGCGCGAGCCGCGCCGTGACCCGACCCGGCCGATGGCCGTCGCCGACGGCCGCACCTACCGCGACGCCCAGCGCCGCATCCGGCGTCTGCTCGACGCCGGTGACACGATGCGGGCCCGCCACCTGGTGCACGCCATCCGCGCCTGGCTGCGCGACGAGGTCCGCACCGGACGTAAGTCCCGGCGCGCCCGCCGCGCCGCCGATCTGGAGCAGTGGGAGCTGCGACTGGAGCAGATCCCGCTGCCGATCGGCTGACCGACCGAAGCCGTCGGCGTAGACACTGCCTGCCGTTCCTCGATCGGTTTTCCGGGCGGCCCCACCATCGGGCCACGACGTAGGGCCGCCCACCTCAGCGAAAGAGGATGCGCTCATCATGACCGATCAGGGCTTCCTGACGGCCGCTGAACGCGGAGATCGCCCGCACGGGCTCCTCAACCCTGGTGGCGCCCCGTGAACGTTCCGCGCGGTCGACCACGAGATCGCACTGCCTGACCCGACGGCCGGGGCCGTCAGCTGACAGCATCGACCCAGCACGCCGAGCACAGAGAGGACGGCCATGACCCCGGGAACCGGTCCCCGCATCATCGCCTCCGCAGGCGAACTCGCGGCCGCGGCCGCCGCCGTCGACCCGGCCGCCCCGGTCTACCTCGAGCCCGATGAAACCGAGCCCGGCGCCGAACCCGACGACCAGGACACCTGGGTGGTACTGGCACAGGCCACCGCCGTCCCCGCCGGCGAGGACGGCGGCCCCGCCGGCCCGGGCGAGAGAATCGCCGTGCACGAAGTGACCGACCCCGACGGCGGAGTGCACCGGCACCTGGCCTCCACCACCGTGCTGACCCTGCGCTCTCGGCACCTAGCCACCGCCGGCGTGATCGGCCCGTCGGCCATGCCCGCAGACCCGGACCAGCGCCGGCTCGACGCCTTCGAGGACGACGACAAGACCCGGTACCTCATGGAGCTGGTCGACGCCGTCACCGGGCTGCGCGACGAGCTGGCCGACGGCCACGAGCACGATGGGTTCGGGCCCGCCGCCTGGCGCCGCCTGCAGCAGGCCCAGGCCGCGCTCGAGCAAGCCGCGCGCCACATCGACGCCGCTACCGTCTACGGCCACACCTGCGGCCTGGTCAGCGCCGGCATCGTCGACGACGATCAGCCCTGCCTGACCGCCCACATCGACAAGACGTTCGTGTACATCCCCGCGCTGGCCTGCGACGAGTGCGGCTGCCCGCGGCACGCCGCCGCGGTTCTCGCAGGTAACCCCGACGCCGTCGTCACGAAGATCAGCGACGGTGCCCGCGCGACGCTGGCCGGGCTGCTGCCGGCCGGCACTGAGGTACCAGGCGATGCGGCGCGGTTGGGCGAGTGTGACCGGGACGAGCCGACCGCTTAATCCGGCCGTTGCGGCGCACTGACCAGTTGCCGGACAGCAGTCGCCGCGTTCATCCGGTATGGCCCAATCTTTCGCTGCTGTGTGGTCCTGTACTCACGGGTGCTCGGACCACACGCGCGCCAACGCCTACGTCAAATTTGACCCCAACACCGAATGGTGCGCTGACGGGTGCATTTCCGTCGAACGCGCGGTACGCCAGTACGACCGCCAGGCCGCAGACGCCCTGCCCGACAGCGCCATTCAGTCCTGCTACCACTGTGGCAACGCGGTATGCCTACTGTGCCAACGCGCGCCCGTCAGGTCGGTCGGGATGATCTGCGAGGGGCCGGGCCACGACCAGCAGGACGTGTGCGAGAGGCGGCTGAAGCGGCTGGGCCAGGCGATGCTGCCTGGAATGCGTCGCCCAGAGTTGCTCACCTTCTGAATCGCTGCCGCTGACGTCCCGCTGTTGAGGGCGAGCCGACCGCCTAGATCGCCATTGCGACGGTCACCGCGCCGACTGTCGCCACGCGGATGCTGCGGGTGTTGGCGGCGCGGCGCGGGTCCGCACAAACGGAAGGCACCCAAGCTGCGAGTACGCACCAAGATCGGGTGCGGCGAGGGCCCTGGCCCTTGCGCTACCGACGTCGCGGCATCAGCCGGTGCCGCCGCTCGGGGCGGCGCAACGGGGGCAGTAAGTCGGGCAAGGAGTAGCCGGGGGCGCGGCGGCGAGGCCGCTGGTGTGCAGGATCGTGGTGATCGTCTGCTCCAGCGACGACGTCTCGTCGATGATCCGTTCACCGCCGACGCCCAGGACGTCGCGCTGCACGTACCACTCCCGCATCTGCTGGGCGGTGAAAGTGACGGTGTCCGCACGGTTCTGATGCCGGCGCGCCGTCTCGTCGAACGGCGCGTGCAGGTAGAACACCGAGCTGGTGCCCGAATGGGTGTCGATGAGCTGGGCCAGGGCCTCGCTGTACCGGTCGCGGTACATGATCCCTTCGAGGACGACGTGGTAGCCGAGCCGGAGCAGGTTAGCGGCGGTCGCGGCGATGAACGCCGGCGCAACTGGACTGATCTTGCTGCTGTCGTGCTCCCGCAGCACGATCCTGCGCAGGTGGTCCTGTTCCAGTAGCGCGCAGCCGCGACCGTAGCGGCGTTGGACCTCGCGCGCCACGGTGGTTCTCCCTGTGCCGGAGTTACCCCGGATGATCACGAGAATCGGGGCTGCCGGTTGCGATGTGGTCACTCGCGTTCTCCCCTGCTGGCCGTGGGTGTCGAGGGCCGTGCCTGATAGCCGGCGGCCTGCAGGGCAAACAGGCCGACCTGACCGGTGTCGCCGGAGTCGTGCGGGAGCCCATAACCGTTGGGGGTCCAGGCGCCAGCCGTCGGACCGCCGTCAGGACAGGCGATGGCTGGTCGTCACCAACCCGGCGACCCGGGCGCCAAGCAAGATGAACAGTGCCATCCGCCGGTCAGCTTCGGGCTCCGAGACTGAGGCATTCGCCGTTGGCGGCGGCGTAGGTGAAGGCACGCCACTCCGCGACGGTGAAATGAAGGGTTTCGCCGTCGTGAGTGACGGCCGCACCGTGGTCGGTGACCTCGAGGGCAGGGTGGGGGCGCTGCGCGGCGGCCGCGTTCGCAAGGCCACTCCACTGGGAGTGGGTCATGCGTAGTTCGGGTCCGTCGGGGTGTTTGCTGTCGCGGATGTAGACGGTGTCGTGCTCGATGGCCCACTGGACGCAGTTGCCGCCGCTGCCGCCGGAGCGGCTGCTCTTGATGTATCGGCGGGTGCTGGTGTTGCTGGTCATGGCTGGAACTCCTGGAGGGGTACCGCGCGTGCTTGGGTGTTCTTGAAGAGCGTGGCGAAGTGGTTGACGTCTTCAGGCTTTTGCAGGTAGGCGGCGGAGATGGGGGTCTCCAGGTAGACCACGGGCGGATCTTCGGTGGCGTCGGGGAAGTCGAGTAGGACGAAAGTGGTTTCCATGCTCGCGTGTGCCCCGGCGCTGAACGGGAGCACGTCGATGGTGATGGTGGGTCGGTCGTTCATCGCCCGGAGTTTGTCGAGCTGGGTGGTCATGACCTCGGTACCACCGACGGCTCGCCGGATCGCGCCTTCGGAGAGCACGGCGTGCAGCCGAGGTGGGTCGGCGCGATCGAGGATGGCCTGGCGTTGCAGGCGCAGCTGCACCCGCCGTTCGATGTCGTCGCCGTCGTCGGGATTCATCGCCCGGTAGACCGCTTCGGCGTACTCGCGGGTCTGCAGCAGGCCGGGAATCAGCTCGGCCTCGTAGGTACGGATACTGGCCGCGGCGGGTTCGAGCTCGACGTACAGGGAGAACCAGGCCGGTACCGCGTCGTCGCCGAAGACGTGCCACCAGCTGTGCGTGCCGGTGGCCAGGGCCAGCGCGGTCAGCGCGTTGGCCTCGTCGGGTGCGGCGCCGTAGAACATGCACAGCATCGCCACGTCCTGCGGTTTGGCCGGGTGCTGGCCACGTTCCAGTTTGTAGAGCTTGGACCGGGACAGGCCGAGGTGGCGGTGGGCGACGACCTCGTCGATGGACGGGTCGCCGGCAATCTGCCGGAGCCGGCGCAGCCGGCGGCCGAGCTGGCGCCGCACGACCGTCGGCCCTGCGGTGGGCTGTGCCATCGCCGTCCCTCGCTTCGCCGTCCGTCTCGGCCGGAGCCGACTCGTCTCACGGTGAGACGGTCGCCGTCATTATGCGGCACTGCTTGGTCTACCTCAGCGCGTCCATCTTCAGATGAAGCCATTCGCCGTGAGATTTTCACGGTGAGACTCCTTGAATCGTGAAAGTCTCACGTTGATGCTGGAGGTGCCAGCCGCTTCTGCGCCACCACTGCTGGTGATCAATCCGGTGAGCCGGTGCCGGGTGGCGGCCCAGATCCGTCGCCCGGCGCTGCTGCCGATGCCCCGACCCGATCAACCGGAGGGTGCCGTGGATCTGCTGCTGCGTGGGCCGTCGATCGCCGCCGTGACTGTGCTGCTCGTCGTGCTCGGCGCGGCGGTGGGCTGGTGGCTGTGCCGTACCCCGCGGTGGTGCCCGCACTGTGGACACGATCTGGTCTGCTCGCGGTGCCGGCGCCGGCCCGGGGACGGGACGCGGTGAGCGCCGCGATCTACCTGTCCCGGTCGGTCATCGCAGCGACACAGCTCCGCGCCGACGACCACCAGTCCGCATCCGCCGGCCGCTGCGCCTGCGACGCCGTCGAACCTTGCCCGCAGGCCGCCGACGCGGCCCGCCAGCTCGCTGCATACGCGAGGCTCGCGGATCAGGACGGCGCGCAGACCGGCGCCTACACCGTGCGTTGCGCGGACCTGCCGCTGCTGACGGCGGCGACCCGTCATTTCCTGGCCGCCGGCACCGCTGCATGCCCACCGCTCGAGGGGCGCCGATGACCGGGATCTACATCGCGATTGAGGGCCCGACCGGCGTCGGCAAGTCCACCCTGGCCGCGGCGCTGGCGCGTGCCATGGACGGGGAGTTGCTGGCCGACCCGTTCACGGTCAACCCGTACCTGGAGGCGCTGCTCACCGGCGACCCCACCCCCGAACTTCCGGTGCTGGTGGAGCTGACCTTCGTCGCCCTGCGCGTGGCACAGCTGCGGGCCGCGGCCGCGACGCTGGCCGCGGGAGGGACGGTGGTCGCGGACTGGGCGCTACTCAAAACGCCGATCTTCGCCGGCACCACGCTGCCGGCCGGCGACGCCCAGCGCATCGCCGACACCTGCACGGTCTGGGCACCCAGCCTGCCGACACCGGACGTGCTGATCGGCATGTCCGCCAGCCTCCCGACGCTGCGCGCCCGGGTGGCCCGCCGCGGCCGGGCGATGGAGGCCGGGCTGACCCCGGCGGCGCTGCGCACCCTGCGCGCCGCGTTCGACGCCGCGTACGTCGCCTGGCCGGGCCGGTTGATCCGGCTCGACGCGAACCGTTTCGACAGCTTCGACCCCGACCACATCGCCGAGCTGGCGGCACGGTGCCGTCCGCTTCCGAGTCTGAGGAGACCATGTGAGACAGACAGCCCCCGGCGCGCCGACCCCCACACGGCCGTCAATGATCCCGGCGCAGCGGCGGCGGGTGATGCTCACCGCCCCGGGCCAGGTCGGCCTGACCACCGAGCCGCTGCCACCACTGAACCCCGGTGAGGTGTGCCTGCGCACCGTGCTGTCCGGAATCAGCGCCGGCACCGAACTGGCCTGGCTGACCGGCCGGGCCGCCGCCCTGCACGCCCACTGGGACGCGCAGACGCGCATGTTCACCGCTGGACCTGGCCGGGCGTACCCGGTCGCGCCGGGCTACGAGTCGGTCGCCGAGGTGGCCGCGGTCGGCACCGAGGTCACCGCGCTGGCCTGCCGGGATCTGGTCACCGTGGACGCCCCCCATGCCGACCTGCATGTCGTGGCCGCCGAGCGGGTCACCGCCCTGCCGACCGGGGTGGGCCCGGAGGCGGCGGTGTTCTTCACCCTCGCCCGGGTGGCCCTCGGCGGGGTCCACGACGCCGCGCCGCTGCTCGGGGAGAGTCTGGTGGTCACCGGGCTCGGCACGGTCGGGCTGCTCGCCGCTCAGCAGGCCCGGCTCACGGGCGCCCGGGTCGTCGGCGTTGACCGGCAGCCGCTGCGCGTGCAGGCGTGCCAGGCCCTCGGCATCCCCGCCGTTCTGGCCGACGCCACGGTCGACGTCGCCGCCGCCGTGCGCGCCTTCATTGGTGACGCCGGGGCCGATGCCGCGATCGAGTGCTCCGGCGCCAGCGCCGTGTTGCATCAGGCGATCCGTTGCCTGCGGGTCGGTGGCCGCGTGGCCACCGTCGCCTCCTATCACGGTGATCCGGGTGGGCTGCGCCTCGGCGAGGAGTACCACCGCAACCGCATCACCCTGCTGTCGTCGATGACCATCAACGGCTGCCCGGCGCGGACTCCCACCTGGACCCTGGACCGGCTCAACGCCACCGCCCGCGAGCAGATCACCGCCGGTGCCGTGCGCGTCGACCAGCTCATCACCCACCGGATTCCGTTCGCGCAGGCTCCGGCTGCGTACGCCCTGCTTCGCGACACCCCGGAGAAAACGATCAAGGTGGTGCTCACCTATGACCGGTGACCTGGTGTACGACGCCGACCATCCGGTCGACGACCGGTACGCTCCGCCGGACTGCGGGGAGATCGACGTGGTCGCCGCGGTCCTGGCCGACGGGCGCCTGTCCGGCGGTAACCCGGTGCTCGGCGCCTACGAACGCGCGCTGGCGGACTGGTTCACCGCCCGGCGCGCCATCGCCGTCAACTCCGGCACCTCCGCCCTGCACGCCACCCTCATCGCGCTCGGTGTCCGTGCCGGCGACGAGGTGATCGTTCCCGCGACCGCGCCCCTGCCCACCGCGATGCCGATCCTGACCTGCGGCGCCATCCCGGTCATCGTCGACACCCGCCCGGGCGAGCTCGGCATGGACCCCGGCCAGGTTGCCGCCCGCCTCACCGCTCGGACCAAGGCCGCGATCAGCCTGCCCCTGTGGGGCTACCCGGCCGACGACGACCCGGCCGCCGCGGTACTGGCCGCCGCGGACGTCCCGCTGATCGAGGACGCCGCCCAGGCCCACGGCGCCGTGTTGCGCGGCCGCGCGGTGGGCACCCGCTACCGTGCCGGTTGCTTCTCCACCCACGACCGGAAACTGCTGTCCACCGGCGAAGGCGGGTTCGTCCTCGCCAGCGACGATGAGCTGGCCGACCGCATCGACTTCTACACTCACCTCGGGCACCTGCGCGGCGGGCACGGCGTCAACTACAAACTCGCCGCGCCGCTGGCCGCGATCGGCCTGCGCCGCCTGCCCGGCCTCGCCGCGCAGCTCACCGCCCGCCGGGCCATCGCCGCCGGGCTGCTCGCCGAACTTCCCGCCCAGGGCAGTGCACTGGCCGAACTGGTCCATGCCGGCCAGCCGAACTACTACAGCCTCGTGCTGACCGCCGCCGCCGACCCAGGCGCGGCGGCCGCCGCGCTCACCGCCGCCGGCCTGGCCCCGGACTCGGCCCGCTACGGCTACCGGCCGCTCTACCGGCAGCCGCTGTTCGCCGCGTACGCCAGCGACTGCCCGAACGCTGAAGCGTTGTGCCAAACAGCGCTGCAGTTCCCCGTCCACCCCGCCCTGCCCGAGACCGCCATACACTGGGCCGCCGGCCTTATCCGCGCCCTGGCCCGCGAGGAGACCCCCGCATGAGCAGTCCCGTCCGGCACTTCACCGCCACCGCGATCGTCATCGACGACACCGACCGGGTCCTTTTGGTTCACCACCGCAAGGCCGGCAAGTGGCTTCCGCCCGGCGGTCACGTCGACCCCAACGAGGCTCCGGCCGAGGCAGCTGTCCGTGAGGTCGCCGAGGAGACCGGCATCCACGCCCGGGTGCTGCATCCGCCGCTGTTCACTCACCCGGCCGTGACCAGCCATCCGACCCCGTGGGCCATCATTGAGATGGACGTGGAAGACCGGCGGCACGGCCCGCATCGGCACATCGACCTCGTCTACGTCTGCCGGGCCACCGGCGGGCAGCTCACCGCGCAGCTCGCTGAGGTCGGCGACGCCCGGTGGGTCGCCCTCGGCGACGTGCCTGCGCTGCCTATCCCCGGTGAACTGCCGGAGCTGATCGATGCGGCCCTGCGCTGGGCCAAGGAATACGCCTGACGTTGTGCACCTCGCCGCGCCTGCCTCGCCTGCCGGGGTGGGTGCGGCGCCGTCTGTAGAGGGTCATGGTGGTGCGGCCTGACGGGGGGCTGCACGGTCCGGTGTCACCGGTCGCGGCCCAGGCCGGGCAGTCCACCGCGCACGACCTGGGCGCGGGGCAGTCGCGCCGGAGCAGGTGGGCGGGCCGGCGGTTTTCGCTGTGGGGCTGGCTGGGCGCGGAGCGCGGACAGTGCCGCGTTGCGTACGGCCGCGCAATCCGGGCAGGCCGGATCCGCATTGGTCCGCCGCCGGTAGACCGGCGCCCCGTGTGGCAGGAGGTCACACATCACCCGGTCCGGCCGCTCCGGATGGCGCCGGTGCCACACGCCGCCGGGCTTGAGCTGCACCCACCCGTCGGGCACCTGCCAGGTGCCGGCCGTTCCGGTCGGCCCCGGGCCAAGCACCGGCAGCGCGATCAGGAGCCGCCGGATCCGGGCGGACACCGTCGGCGCGGCCGGCGGCTGGGGGCTCCGCCGGGCCGTGGCGCGCGCCGACCGGGTCGGCTGGCGGACCGGTGTTGGTGCGGGGGAGGGCCTGGTGGCCACGCTGGACTGGATTTCCTGCCGGTGCAGCTGGATCTCCTGCTGGCAGAACGGGCACGGTGGCCACGGCGCCGGTGGCCGGCGGTGGATGACCACGGTGACCGGCAGTTCCAGTGCGCACAGCACCCGGTCGGGCTGGCGGGGGTCGGGGCGGTGCAGCACGCGCTGGCCGCGCAGCTGTACCCAGCCGAGCCGGCGCCCGTCCACCCGCTGCGGCTGCCGTGGGGGCGCGGCCTCGGGGGTGGGGCTGCGCCGGGGGAGTGTGGGCGCTCGGTTCTGGCAGGTCGGGCATGTCGTGAAGTCGCGGTGCCGGGTCGGGTGGACCGGGGCGTGCGGGTCCAGTCGGCGCCCGCACAGCGCCCGGCCGTGCCGTTGCGGGTCCGTGTGGTGTGCCCGGGGACCTTTGACGTCTGGCAGCAGCGTCCAGCCCGCCACGTAGCCGTCCACCATCTCGTTCACCCCTGTCCGCTCACGGTCATGCCGGGCTGAAAGCCCGAGCCGGGTGTACGCGGTCAAGCTAGCGCCCAGATCGGACACTTTCGACGCCCGGCGCCGCACCGGTCGGCGTACGCGGTCAAGGACCGGTCAGCATTCGAAGACCTGCGTGCTGACCCACCGGGCCAGCTCCGGTCGGTCGACCAGCGTGATCCGGCACCGCCGCGCCACCTCGCGGGCCTGCGCCGTGGGCCGCCCGGTGGTGACCAGCAGCGCCACGTCAGCGCGGTGGATGTCGCGGGCCGTGCCCGCGAACCGCTGCACGTGCGGGCTGCCCAGATTCCCGGCGAACCGTTTGCACTGAACGACCAGCCGGCGCCCGTCCGGCGTCCGGGCGATCACGTCGGCACCCATATCCCCAGCACCACCAGACACGCTCACCCCGCGGTACCCGCTGACGCGCAGCAGCCGGGCCACGAACTGTTCGAACTCCGCACCGGACATGTGGTCGGTCACCGCCACGTCGCGCTCGTGCTCGGCCATCCGCCGCGCGGCTGCCCACCGCAGCCAGCCCCACACGCCCGCCCCGGCGAGCGCTGTCAGCGCAATCGATGCGGCGATGATCGGGTGGTGGCGGATTGCCTGTACCACGACGGAGATTGCGAGCAGGCCGCCACCGGCCGCGGCAAGGACTGCTCCATCATTGGCCTTGCGTCTGCGCCGTTTCCGGGCCACTCCACCCTCCCCAAGGTCAACGATGTGTGAGACACCGTGCACACAATGTAGGGGTCGGGTACGACACTCTCCGGTCGTCCATACCGGACGGATCTGCTGGGCGCCTGCTGTCCCTGGTGCAGACCACCCGGGGTGTGCCACGCAGGTTCAGAGACGCCGCAGGACGCAGACGACCTTCCCCAGAATCACGGCCTCATCACCCGCGATGACCTCGTACGCCGCGTTCTGCGGCACCAGCTCCACATGCCCGCCGCGGGCCCGGTAGGTCTTGACCGTGGCCTCGTCGTCGATCAACGCGGCAACGATGTCGCCGGTCTCCGCGGTGGGCTGCTGCCGGACGATCACGACATCGCCGTCGCAGATCGCCGCCCCGGTCATCGAATCCCCCCGCACGCGTACCGCGAAATGCGGGCCGGACCCGACGATCGCCGACGACAGGACGAGGTGATCCTCGACGTCCTCGTAGGCGAGGATCGGCGCTCCGGCGGCGATCGTGCCCAGCAGCGGCACGGCCGTACTCTGCGAAGCCGCTCGGCCGGCGCGGACGTCGACGGCGCGGGGCGCGCGGGCGTCGCGGCGCAGCAGGCCGAGCCGCTCGAGGGTGTCCAGGTGATGGGCCACGGAGGAGGGCGAGCCCAGCCCGACCGCGGCGGCGATCTCGCGGAAGGTCGGCGGGTATCCGCGTTCCTCGACGGACTGGCGGATCACCGTCAGGATGCTGCGCTGCCGTGCCGTCAGGACCGGTTCGGACTCCGCCGGGCTCGCCATGGCCCGACCCTACCGCGCTTTAGCTCATATGTTCGAAAGTGCTGGTGGCCTGGCGGCGACCCTGGCGGTGAACCAGGCCCGGTGAACGGTCCGCCAGCACGCTGCGCGCCGTGTTGCGGGTGATCAGACGTCAATCGAGGCCGGAGCAGGCAGCTCAAGCGGGCCCAGCCGGTCGGCCTCGGCGGCGATTTGGCGGATGCTGGTGGCGTTTTGGAAGGTCGCCTCGACATCGTCCTCGACGACGGCGTACTCGTCGACCAGGTCGCGGTTCGCGCGGGCCGCGGTCACCAGGTCTTGCCGGCTGCCGAGCACGCACAGCGCACAGCTGAGCCTCGACATTCCGATTTGGTAGGCGCCGTGCACGCGCAGCCCGGACGCCCGGATGGTCGCCCAGACCTGTGTCTCGGACCAGTCGAAGATCGGCAGCCATCGCGTCACGGTGCGGCGGGTGTTGGTCGCGCTGTCGGGGCCGAAGGGCTTCTTGAGCGCGCGGGCCGCGCTCTCGTCGGCTCGGATGCCCAGGGTGTTGAGGATGCGGACCGGCCGGTCGGTGTTGCCTGCCTCGCGCCAGAGCTTCGCCAGTGCGGTCATCAGCTTCTCGACCTCGCCGGTCTTCTGGCTTTTCGTGCAGTACCTGGCGGCGCTGGAAAACCACGCTGGCGCCGCGGCCTTCTTGTCGCTCTGGGCCTCCAGGTCGCGGGCTACGTCAAGATTGCCCGCGGCCAGGGCCGCCTCGGCTGCCTTGCGCAGCTCGCCGGCCTTGCGCACGAGGTTGCGCTTGCGCTGGCGAACTTGTTCGAGCAGGTCGACCTTGTTGGCGAGGCGCAGGAAACTCACGCCCATCGCGTGGGCGTGTTCCTCAGCCAGTTCGGCCGTGCCCGCCCACTCCACGCGGCCCAGGTCGCAGTGCACGGCGATGATGCGGCCCAGGTCGTAGTCCTGCGTGCGGGCCAGCTCGACGACCGCGACGAGCTGCGCCATGGAGTCCTTACCGGCGCTGATGTTGATGAGCACCACGTCGTAGTCGTGCAGGTTGACCGGGTCGACCAGGCCGGCGGCGCCGGTGAGCGTGTCGCCGTGCCGGACAAGACACAGGATGCGCGAGCGGAAGTCGCCGCCAGCGCTCTTGGCGCCGCAGTCGGCGGCCGCGGGCACCAGTTCGCGCTGCGGCACCGGCTGGTCCTCGGCCTCGCCCATCGGGGTTAGCGGCTGGGTGGTCGCGGCGGCGGCCAGCTCGGCGGCCGGGCCGGGCGCCTCGATGGCGGTCGGCCGCTCGAGTACCGCGATGTAGGAGTCGGCGCGCAGTGCGCCGTGCCGGACGGGGCCGGGGCCGCTAGGCCGGTTGACCCTGGTGCCGATGTCGTAGCTGCGCACCCCGGCGACCGTGTCGCAGTAGGTCGGGTCGGTGACCACGGTGATCGTGTCGGTGCGGTTCCACGGGCCGAACGCGCCCGGGGCGCAGACGTCGCCGGCGCGCAGCTCGGTGGCAGTCAGCAGCCGCGGCCAGCTCAGGGCGGGCCCGTGCAGGATCTCGGCGTCCTCGGCCGGCGGGTGAATCCAGTCGTTGCCGGAGCCGCTGTCGCGGCCGACGACCTCGACGCCGGCGTCGGCCCACACGATCACGTGTCGGCTGCGTCCGGCGAACGGCAGGGGCCGCACGATCAGGGAGACGCGCCGGCGGCCGTCGGGCTGGTCGACCGGGCGGGCCGATGCGATAACCAGTACCGGGTCGGCGTGCTGGGCATCGAACGTGCCCGGGGCCAAGACGTCGCCGCGCTCCAGGTCACCGGCTGCGGCGAGGGTGACATCGGCGGGGGCGACCAGCTCGGCGCCGAACAAGGCCGGCGCGGCGGTCGCGCCGACCGGGGCCGGCGGTGACCAGTCGCCGCGGGCGATGTGACCCATTCGGGCGCGCTGGTTGCCGTAGCTGGTGCAGCCGTCGAGCGCGCGGACCGCGTGTGGCCAGACGGCCGACACGACGTCGGCATACGCCTTGCCCGCGATCACGGTGACCAGGCTGTCGGTGATGCCCAGGCGAGCGGCCTGCTCGGCGATGCGGCCTGCGGTGACGCTGCCGACGTCGCCCATCGTGAGGTCGTAGTCGTCGACCAGGTCGTCGTCGTCGAGCAGCCCGTAGCGGGCCGACAGCGTGATGATTCGTGCGCCGGTGCGCTCGGCGACGGCCTCGCCGGCGAGGCGGGCCGACCGGGCGTACGGTCCGATGTACTTCTCCGCGGCGCGGACCCGGCCGGGGCGCTTGCGGGAACCACACGGGACGATCACGACCGGGGACGGTGCCGCGGTGGGCAGCTCGCCGGCCGGGGCGGCCGGGGCCGGGGCGTACCACTGCGGGCAGTCGCTGCCGTAGTGGGCGACTTGCTGGCCGGTCCGGGCGTCGTACAGCCGGTTCCCGTACTCGTTGACAGTGACCAGCAGCGGCTTGCCCGGGTCGATGTCACGGCCGAACCAGACCAGCGTCTCCGGGCGGCCCGCGGCCGCCCAAGTGGTGCGGGCCGGGACGGCCGGCACCGGCGCCGCGGCGAGCAGGTCGGCGGCCTGCCGGTATGACTCGGCAAGCTCGGCGGCGGCCGTGCGCTGGTCGGCGTCAAAGGCGGCCAGACGGGCCCGCAGGCGTTTGGCGAGCCGGGCCGCCTCCGCGCGTTCGGCGTCGATCCGGTCGTTATCGGCCAGGGCGACGGTGTGCTGCACGACGAGCGGGAACTCGCGTACGGGCAGGCACCGCAGGATCGAGCGGCACCGGCGACAGGTCGCCTGGGTCGCCGCCGCCACTTGGGCGTGCCCAGCGCGGAACGCCGGTCCCTGCGCGTCGACCGTCGTGGTGAACCACTGCGTGTCGTCGCCGCGCCCGGTGGGCGCGACGTCCACGACTTCGACGTCGCACAGCGCCGCCGCCGGCCGGTGCCAGCTCACCACGTGGAGGCTTCCGCGGGCGGTGCCCCGCAGGGGCTTGGCCAGGACGAACATCCAGTCGGTCAGCGCCACCCGCGTGTCCGGGCACTTCTTGCCGGTGGTGCTCATACGACGTCCAGGGGCAGCCCCTGCGCGCCGAGCCACGCCTGCACGCACTCGGCGACGTCGACGGCGGACAGCCGCCGGTGCTGTCGGCGCAGCTGCTCGAGCTCGGCGTGCAGCGCGAGGATGGCCTGCCCCTCGCGGGTCTGCGGGTCCGGGAACTGCGCCAGCGCCGCCGGCGCCTCGCCGCGGATGGCCAACTGCTGGTCACGTCGGTGGTGCTCGGCCGCCAGCTCGCTCAGCCGCGGCGCGATCACCCGCTGGAGCCGCTGGATGCTGTGTCGGGCGTTGGCGATCCGCGACGGGGCCAGGTGCCAGGCGTGGAAGCCGCGCAGCTCGTCGTGGTCGTCGCGGGCCAGCCAGTCGGTGACCAGGGCGCGCACGATGTCCGCGGTCCGGCGGCGGGTGCCGTCCGGGGCGGACCCGCCACCGGCCCGGCACATCGACAGCCACCGCCAGCTCGGCTCGTCCAGGTGCTGGACGCTGAACGTGGCGGCGCCGCCGAGCACGACGGTGCAGACGACCGGCGCGTCGGGAAGGTCCCGGTCGCGGTAGGGATCGGGGCCGTCGACCCGGCCGTAGCGCAGATGTACTCGCTGCCGGGTGTCGCCGGGGTCGTGGGCGTACACCTCGGGGTCAAGGGTGAACGCGCCCACCTTGGCCACCTCGTAGACGACCCGGCCGTACTCGTTCGCCGTTGCGGTGACCGTCAGCCGGCGCCCTGCTGCGGTCGTGATCAGCTGCTGCATCGAACGTGTTCCTCTTCCTGGTCGAGCCGAGATCATGCGGCCTCGGTCCTGAGCCGCGGACCGGGAACCGCAGCGCGGCACCCTGCCGCTCTATCGGACAGCATAATATGAGATGCGATAGCGGAAAGGGGTGTTGTCGGCTGTGGATGGGCCTGCGGTCGTGATGCACCGGTTGTCACTGCTCCGCTACGGTCTCCGTCATGGGCGGTACGGCTGACCAGCAGCGGCGAGACGCTGAGCGAGAAGCGGAACGAATCCGCAGCCTGCTGCGGCAACACGGCGGCCGCGACTACGACCCCAGCCGCGAAGAGGACCACTACGAAGGCGGCTTCGAGGTCTCAGTCGGGAAGAGTGGAGGCCCCCATTCCGTCGGCGGTTTCCACATCGACCCGCTCCGGGTGTGGCCGCCGAAGATGCGTCAGCACGCGGAAACGCTGACGGCACACGGGTACCAGGTTGAGGTCCGTGACTACTTCGACGGCGAGATCCTCGCGGTCACACCCCCGGCCCCGCGGCCGCGTGGGGCGTGGTTGCGGAAACTCTTCCGGGGATGAGATAACCCCCGATCGGCCCGGCGGGTAGGGGCTGCTGTCGTGGCCAGGCCCGGCTGAGCGTCCACATCGGCGCGTTATGAGGCGCGGGCAGTGTTGAGGCCGGCGCCACGGGGGAAGCGCCGGCCTCAACATCAAGTGTGCCGCCGCTGGTCAACGGCCGCTATCGACAATCGCTTTCGGGGGACACGGCTGCGCGCGGTGCAGCCAGAACCCGGGGCCGTGCTCGCACGGTGAGGGCGGCCGACCCGCCAGCCCGCGACACGCGCAAGCTGATGCCAGCTCCACGGCTCGCCGGCGGCCTGCCAGCCCTGTCCGGCGTCGGCCATCACAACCGGCTGCTCCGGGGTGACCTGCGCACCGAGGCCCGACCCGTACAGGCGCCCGGGTCGCAGGCGGACCAGGACCCGATCGCCGGGTGCGTCGAGCCGGCGGGGTGCCGCGGTCGGGACCGGGCAGGCCCGGCAATCGCCGGTGGCGACGCATGGGCCGTACCCGCCCCACCGCGCCCGGCGGGTGTCCTGCGACTCCACCAGCGTCGGATAGGAGAGCGGCCTCAGCGCGCACTGGCCACGGTCGGCGCCGATGTGGGCGTTGAGAGACAAGCGGTTCCAGCCGCGCCCGTCAGGGCCGCCGGGCCGGTGTGCGGGAGCGGGCAGATGGATGGGCACACGACCTCCAGGTGTGAAAAAGGGGGAGGCCCGGGCCGCGCGCCGTGACGGGCGGGTCAGCGGTTCCAGACGCGAACCTTTTCGATCTTGCGCAGCGGTTTGTCGCTGGGTCCGGCGAAGTACGGGTCGATCCAGCGGTGCTCGATCCGGGTCCGGCCGGGGCCGACGTGGTAGCGGCGCCAGTGCCCGGTGACCTCGGTCTGGTGGGACCACCGGTAGCTGTCGGGGGCGCGGCCGGGGCCGGTGCCGGTGCGCTGGCGCGGTCGCATCCGGATGATCTGCACCCCGTCAGTGCTGACCCGTGCGCGCCGCAGCTTGGGCTTGAGGGTGGGCGGCGCCGCCGCGGTGGTGGTCTGCGTGAACGGCTGCTGCATCAGCAGCCATGCCGCGCGTACCGTCAGCGCCCACGCGGCCGTCGTGTCGGGCGGGAACTCGATGCGGGGCAGCTCCCCGAACGGCCAGCCCGCCTCGTTGTCGGGCAGCAGCGGGTCCATGGCGGTCAGTCCCAGCTCGACGGCGGTCTGCCGGCACTCGCCGAGGTATCGCGCGTGCGGCTGCGCCGCCCAGAAGGTGAACCACACTCCGCCCGGGTGCCACGCGGCTGGCCGCGGGGTCGGGCCGTCCCACGGACCCCAGCTGACCGCGGCGATCTCGATCGACGTTCCCCACTGCGACGGAAAACGGGCCAGGGGCTCGGCGAAGACCACGAAGCCGCGCTCGGACGGAGCGTCGTACGGGTACAGCTCGTGGCGCGGCAGCTGCCGTCCCGCGTGGATGGCCAGCTGCGTCATCTCCGGGCTCACCCAGTACAGCGAGCCGTCGGCGACGCGGGCGTGCTCCTGGCTGGCCAGTGCGGCGACGTTGTCGGCCAGTGAGGCGCCGGGATTGACCCCTTGCGACTGACAGCCGGACTCGATCATCGCCCGGTAGAAGTTGCGGCCCTGGACCTTGAGCCAGTAGCTGATCATGCCCCGGATCGCCGGCACCCGCCGCGGATCGGGCGCCCGCCACGGCCCGGCCGCCAGCGGTGACGGCGGGCCGACCACGACGGCCGGGCCCGCGGACCCGACCGGATGCGTCAGGCCGAAAAGCCCAACGCCGTCCACCGGGACGTTGCCCAGGACCTCGTGCAGCAGCCTCGACAGCTCACGCCGCCCCACGCCCGGAATGTGGTCCATGGTCCTCGTCGCCTCCCCGATCAGTTCCTATCGTAAAGCATAATATGAACTACGATAGGAGGGAAGGGGATTGATCCGGCTCTTTCGCGGCGGCGGTGGTGGCGGTGCGAGAGCCCGTCAGACGCGGGCCTGTTGCGGCAGCCCTGGCGGGCCGTCCGCGTCTTCGCCCGGGCCTGCAGGTGGCGTGGTGGTCGCGAGCCCGCGTCGCGGTGGCTGCTCGAGCGCCGGCTGTCGTGGGTGGCCGGTCACCGGGCGGCGACGGTGGGCGGCGATCGCGGCCTGCGTGGCCATGACGACGGCGTGCGCGGCCCGTCGCGGCGCCTGGTCCAGCAGCCGGACGTCTTGGCCGGCGATCTCGTACGCGTTGTGGTGGCCCATCGTGGCCGGTGCGCTCTGCTGCGGCCCTGCGGTCAGCTCGCGGGGCCGGCCGAGCTGGCGTAGCTCCGCGGCGTACGCCGCGCCGGCGCTGGCGAGGTAGTCGCGCCGCCACCAGCGGCACATGCTGGCGTGCCAGGCCGGTTCGCTGTCGTCGCCCTCGCGCAGCCACGCCCGGTATCGGCGCGTCGCCGCCAGCGCGGCCGCGTCCAGTCGCTGCAGCACCCCGGGCAGGCTGGCCGTGAGGTGCTCGACCACGGGTCGCAGTCCGTAGAACGCCAGCCGGGTATCGCCGTCGCGGTGCCGCCAGTCCACCCGCGTCGTGTCGACGTCGTGCGCCCTGATGACGGCGATCGCGATCTCGGTGCGGATACGGCCCAGCCCTGCCGATCCCGGGATGTCCACGTGCCCCCAGCTGCGGGCGTCCTCGCTGCACGGATCGATGCGCGCCGGCTCGGGGGCCTCGGCGATGTCGGGATAGCGGCTCTCGAGGTCCTCCATCCGCTGGCGTGCCACGGCCTGCTCGGCCGGGTCGCCGAGGTGGGCGTCGGCGAAGGCCCGCAGCCTGGCGTACCGGGCGCGCAGCGCCGTCGGGGCGACGGGCTCCTGCGCGACCTGCTCGGCGCCGTGAGCGGCGGCGGTGTGGTGGTGCGCGTCGGCGGTCATCAACGTCCTCCTGGGAGTATGGCGCACCCTCTATCGAATAGCATATTATTTTCCACGATAGAGTGTGGTGGAGGTGGACCGCCCTCACGGAGCAGGGGCCGGCGGACGAAGATCCGCGCGGCAGGCGCGATGTCCAATGCGGGCTTTGCTGGCGACCTGGCCGGCTGAGCAGCGCGAACACCGCCTGCGTGGAAAAGTGTCGGACCCGGCCGTTAGCCTTCGTGATGGCGGTTGCGCCCGCCGCACTCCGAGCCTTCGGCACCTACGCTGCCGGGCGGCGATGAGGACAAGGTCCCCCGGATCGCGCCCTGATCTGTCATGCCTGACGTGACCTTCGCCGGGCGAGAGCGTGGGTCTTGCTCGTGCTGAGAGGACACCGTCATGGTCAGCGACAGCCCCCGCAAGAAGGCCATCAGAGCGCGGATGACCGAGACCGGGGAGAACTACACCACCGCGGCCCGGGCTCTGGACGCCGTGGCGGCCCGCCCGGCGGTCGCGGTGCTGGAGATCGATCCGCAGCTGCTCGTGCCGTATCCGGACGAGCTGATCCGACCGGAGGGCGCCAGCTCCCGCTGGACCCCGGTGGTCGCCGAGGAGTTGGGCTGGCGGGTCCTGCCCGCCGACGCCACCCCACAGCAGCGCGCCCAAGTTGAGGCCCACTGGCGGCCGGTCAGCCCGGCCCGCCCGTGCCGCTGCAGCGGCAAGTGCCTGCATGCTCTCCAGTGCGGCGAAGACGACGACGGCCCGGACCGGTGCCCCGGCCTGTACATCCACGTCGACCGGTACCCCGGCGGCATGTTCGCTGTCGCCGACTGGCAGGACGAGTACGAGTGCAACGTCTGCGGCGAGGCCCTGACCACGAGCGTGGAACTGCCCGCGATCCCGTGGGGCGAGGCCGGCCCCAACGGCACCATCGTCTACGACAACGTCCGGCACCCCAACTTCTCCGAGGGCGGGTATGACGACGGGTACGACCCGGGCTGTTTCGAGTGCGGCGCCAAGGCTGGCTACCGCTGCACCTGCGGCGACGAACCGGAACCGGAAGGCTGCGAGGAGTGCGGCGCGGGTGGGCCTTATGGCTGCAACTGCTGACCCGGATCCCGCGATCGCCCTGGCGGCCGGTCTGGCGGTGTTCGGCCTGCCGCCCGGCGAGAAGCGCCCCGAGCCGGGTTGGCAGCGTCGGTGCTCGAGCGACCCGGCCGTGGTGGCGGCCACGTGGCGCCCGGGCGACAACGTCGGCATCGGCTGCCGCGCCTCCCGACTGCTCGGCATCGACCTGGACCGGCACCCCGGCAAGCCGGACGGCATCGCCCAGTTCCAGGCGGTATGCGACCGCTACGGCCAGCCCTGGCCGGACACGTACACCGTGCGGACCCCGCGCGGCGGCCTGCACCTGTACCTGCGGGTGCCGGACGGGCGGATCATCGGCAGCACCTCCGGCGGCCGGTCCCCGCTGGGCCCGAGCATCGACACCCGCGGGCCCGGCCGGCACACCGGCGGGCACCTCGTCGGCCCCGGCTCGCGCATCGGCGGCGTGCCGTACGTCGTCATCCGCGACGTGTCGATCGCGCCGGTACCCGAGTGGATCGCCGACCTGCTCGCCCTGCCCACCGCGGCTCCGGCGGCGACCGCGTGATCCGGCTGCGCCTGGAAGCCGGCGACGTCGACGAGCTGCACGCCGCGGCGGCTGCGCTCGCCGAGGCGTTCACCATCACCCGCACCAGCCGCCCCTATCGGCGACGGTCGGGGGACGGCGTCTCGTTGTACCTCGACGCGGAACTACCGGCCGCCGCTTCGGGTGTCGACCGCGGCCATGGGCCGGGCCTAACGAACGGGTATCGGTGCCGCTGCCCGTCCTGGCTATCATCGCCGCCATGATCCAAGACGTTGCCGGGACGCTGGTCGGGCAAGATTTCGGGGCGTGGTCGCGTGCCGACATCGAGCGGATCGCCGGTGCCGCCGGCTGGTCCATCCGCGAGAATCAGCACAGCCTCATCATCGAGACCGGCGGCCCGGCCCGTGCACGATCCACGAAGGTCAGCTACGGCCAGGAGGATTACGGCTACGGCGAGCAGACCGATCTCCAGATCACCGAGACCTGCGCCGCCGACGAACTGGCGCCGCTGCACGCCGCCACGCTAGCGGCTGTGGTCGCCGTGCTCGGGCCACCGGCGATGGTCGGTGGCCCGCACGCATGGGCGTTCTGGCGCAACCCGCGCGTGCGGCTGGAACGCGACATCCGACGCCCGTCGGTGACCCTGCGGGTGGAGCCCGCCGAGCCGGCCGAGGCGCAGGAGTACAGCGACGCCGAGTGGAGTCCGGACTGGCAGCCCACCGACCTCTGGAACGCCGAGCCCGACGTGAACAGCGACGCCTGCAAGTCGCTGCTGGGCATGATGAGCTACGACGCCCGGATGGCCGACACCTGGGATGAGTTCGAGACGAGCCTGCGCGAGCTGTTCGCTTCGCTCTCCGCGGACCTGCCGCTTCTGCTCGACTACGTGCCGCACGTGGGCTGGGAGATCTCCGAGGCGGACGGCGATCACATGGTGGCGGGCTCGTTCAACTCCGACGGCGTCCACGTCCATTCGGTCGTCTACAACACGACCCAGTCGACCGATTACCCGAGCCTGCCGCTGGAACCCGACAGCGGCGCGCGTGTCGCCGAGATCGCTATCGACACCATCCGCGGCTGGGGCCACGCCTCACCGGTGCGACTGCGCCACCAATGCTTCGTCACAGGCCCGGTCCGACTGAGCGCGAAGTCAGGGTTCCGCCTCGCATAGCGTCGTGGGCCGCCGGTGGGCGCCCCACGAGGCGCTTCGGCGTGAATGTCTGACCGCCGGGCTATCGTGGCCGCCCATGAACACCGACGACATGCTGGCACTGGCCGAGGACCTGCTCACCCGTCCCTACCCGCCAGAGGGCTACCACGCCGTCGACCTGGAGATCAGCGACGACTTCTCCGACGACCCGACCGGCGATCGCGCCGCCCAGGCGTGGCAGGAGTTCGACGCCGAATGCGCGCGTCTGGCCGCTGCGCTCACCATCCGCTGGGGCACACCGCAACTGGTCACGCTCGACCAGCGTGTGCACCGGGGCACGCCGCTCGGCGCGTACCTCGCCGACTTCGTGGCCATCGTGCATATGTGGCACCGCGCCGGACGCACCGTCTGCCTGGGCGTTGGTCAAGGCGACAAGGAACTCCCGATCCAGTTCGTGCTCACGGTCGGTAACCTCACCGCCTGACCGGCCACGCCGGGCTACGCGTCGGCGCGGTCGGCCGGGGGACTCGGCTCGGATGGGGTCGGCAGTGCCAAGGCCAGCCGCTGCGGGGTCACCCTCAGCAGCTGCGCCAGCATGGGCGCGTGGCTGTCCGCCAGGCCGCTGCGGCCCTGCTCCACAAAGGCGTACGCGGCGCGGGTGATGCCCAGCGCCTGGGCGACCTCGGCCTGCGTCAGACCCCGCCGGGTCCGGAGCTCCTGCAGCGTGGGCGGGCCGGTCCTCGTCTCGGACTCGCCGGGCGGCTCAGCCTCGGCGTCGCCCTTCGCGGCCTTGCGGGCGACCTGCAGACCGGCGAGCTCGGCGACGTCGACCTCGAAGATGTCGGCGAGCATCCGCAGCACCCGCGCTGACGGCCGCCGGCCGGCCTCGTACTGACTCACCGAGACCGTCAGGGTGGCGATGCGCCGGGCCGCCTCGGTCAACGACGGCGTCTGCTCCCGATCCGCGGTCTCGGCCTCGAACAGCTTCTCGGCGATCCCGCGCTGCGTGAGGTCGCGTGCCACGCGGTACCGACGGAGCCGCCCGCCGAGGGTCTCGTCCGTCACGGCCCGCTCCTGTCGTCGATCGGGGCGACCCAGGGCGGTATCCCGCAGGTCGGTAAACGGGCCGATGCTATCACGGGACATAATATGCTTGGATGGCTGAAGGAGTTCGCCAACCGAAACTGTCGGATGAGCCCCTTATGGTGCCGGTCATGGATGCGTTGTCGCAGACGCGCGAGGACGATGCCCGGGAAGTCTGGGCCTACGGGATGAACGTCCACATCGACCGGGACCACGACGACCTGCCTGGGCCGCGCAGCCCGGAGCAGCGAGCCGCCCGGCAACGACGGGTGAACCTGTACGCCAAACTCGTCCTGGTCAAGCTCGACGCGGACGTAGCCCGGCTCACCGAAGCAGCCCGACTGTGCCGAGAAGCCGCCGCCCAAGCCGTCGAACAGGGCGATGACCCGCACGGTGACTACGCGGGGGGCTACAGGTGCGGCGCCGAGCTGGCCGACACGGCTATCGCCATGATCCGCCAGGCCCATGCCGACGTGCGCCCGGCGGCCCGGCAGCGGCTGCTACGCCGAATGCAGCGCGACACCGCCGGGGTCTCCGAGCCGGGCATGGCCACGCGGGCCCGGCGCTGGCTGCGCCTGTCCCTTCACAACATCCGCTGGCTGCGCAAGCGGCGCCGGCTGCGCTCGTCGTGGCGAAGCCGCCGCGGCGAGCTGGCCGGGGTGCAGATCCGGTACCGGGAGCCTGCCACGGTGGCCGACTACGGGCAGGTGGAGGCGTACCTGGGCGACACGATGATCGGTCGCGCCGGGTATCAAGCCTGCGCGCAGTGTCGGCGAGGTCTTCTGTGCAAGGTGAACGCATACGCCCCGTACGAGGGCGTCGGCCTGGGCACGCTGCTGGTGACCGCATGCCTGACCGCCGGCGGCCTGCCCGCCGACGGTTACACCTGGCACACGACCGCCCAGTACCACGAGGCCCGCGGCTTCTGGCGGGCGATGAGCCGTACCCACCGCACCCCGTTCACCGCCCCGCTGCAGCCGCAGTGCCCGCACATGCAACGACCGATGTCTACTCCACCCGGCCTCGACCTGGACCTCGTGTGAGTTCAGCGAGCGGAAGACCACCGGTCCGGCTCCCACGCTAAGGGGCCCGCACCGACTGACTGGCTACCTCAACGCGTGGGAAGCGTCAGCAGCGCCGACCGGATGAACTCGACGTCCTCGTCCGCGTCTTCCCCGACCTCCATGAGCGCCTCGTGCGCACCCAGCCGGTTGTCGTCCGCGAACGTCCAGTTGTTCTCCGAGTCGCCCGCCGCCCAGAACAGGACAGCCGCGTTGTACTTCACCATCGCCAGCCCAGCGAAGGTCAGCGGCTGGGGGTGCGGGTTGCCCTGCTGGAGCATGTCGATCAGTCTCGACTCCGCCTCCTGACAGGCCGCCAATGCTGCCTCGAGATCACCGGTGCAGATGTGGACCGCCGCCAAGTTGTTCGCGGTGCGCGCGGTGCCGTACTGCTCCTGCCAGTCGTCCATGTTGCGGCGGGCGTTCAGCATGGTCTCGATAGACGCAGCATCAGGGAACGGCTCAGACCTCGACTCGACGTACAGCGGCCGGTCCTGGCCAGTCAGAAGGAACTCGCGGTGGCCGTTGATGCCTTCGATGATGGGAGCAGCGCCAGTCATGACTCAAGCCTATGGACGGCGCGTGCCCACGACGTCACCGGCGGTCACGGATGGCTGACCGGCATGCTCCCGCTCACCCGACTGGGCCTTCAACGGCCGAACCGATCAGCGAACCAGCGACAATGCCACGCAGCACCTCGGTCAGCCGGTCCGTCGGCTGACTCTGCCGGTGATCGATGCGCGCCAGCCGGTGCCGGACCGCGGGCCGCCACCACCTCGGAACCGGCGAGATGGTCTTGCAGACGCGCGTGCCGGAATTGGTACACGCCGCCAGCCTGACGCAGCAGCCCACGGTCGTGGGCTTCGTGCAAGAAGGCCACCAGGTTCCACGGGATACTGCCGCGCATGGCCAGCAGCACACGGGCCAGGAGGAACCATCCCCACGCCCCTGTGAGCACGCCCATGCAGCCGCTGATGAGCCCGATCCTGAGCCCGACCGTCAGTCCCATCGTCGGGCTGTTCGCGAACATGCCAGTGAACACGCCCATGAACGCACCGGCCAGTCCACCGAAGAGCCCGCCCGCAAGCGATGCGGCGCGGTCATCGGACAGAAGGGTCGTGGGACTGGACGCGCGTTGATCATCATCGACGTTACGTAGGAGCCCGCCCCAGAGCCCGCCCATAAGTCCGCCCAGGATCCCTACCACGAGCCCGAGCGCGAACCCGGCCCCGAACCAGGCCGCGAATCCGCCGCCAGACAACACGTTCAGGAGCCCGAACAGTAGGCCGAACCCGAGGCCATACCGGAGCCCGTCCCCGAGGCCACCCCAGGTCCTGGCCAAGAGTCTGCGGGCACGGATGTCCACCCGCCGTGGAACCGGCGGCGCCAGGTACCCGACCAGACCGACCACGGGCCCGCCCACCAGACAGCCCATCAGCCCGTCCTCGAGACCGCCGGTGAGACCGAACGCCATCCCACCCGCGAGCCCTCCGGCGAGACCGCCCGCGAGGCTGCGCCCCCAGCGGGGCAGCGCGCGATGGAGCTGCCACCAGGCCAGGTCGTAGGTCCCGCACCGGCGGAGATAGCCGGCCAGGAAGATCAGGTGCCGATGCGCGGCGGCGGTCTCTTCGGCGGTGCGGGCACGACGGCGGCGGGTGGCGGCGGCGAAGGCCACCGGAGTCAGCCGCTCGATCAAAGAATTTTCGATGCCCGCGCGGGTGCCTGCCCAGTCGGCGTCCAGCAGTTCGTCCGGGCGGGTTCCGCGTGCCCGGTACACCACCCGCGCCAACGAGGCGTACAACGGCGTGGTCAGCACTTGGGCCAACGGCGAGTCCGGCTGGGTGTGCAGCTGCTCGGTGACCCGGTCCCAGCGGTTAGGGCCTTGGTCAGTGCCCTCCACAAGGTAGCGGCCCACCTCCCCGGTGGTCAGCGCCTGGATCTGCACTACCGGGGTACTCGCCAGCGCCCCGTGTCCGGTGACCGCGGCCTCGTAGGGCCCGGTGCGGCAGGTCAGCACGAAATGCCGTAGCTGCCCGGCCGCCGTCTCGATACCCGCCAACGCCGCTTGATGCTGTCCGAGGGCGATCTCATCCAAGCCGTCCAGAACCGGCAGAATCCGACCCGTGACGACCAGCTCCTTCGCCAGGCTGCGCCGCGTACCGTCCGGGCCGGTCACCATAGGGGCCAGCAATGGGTTACCGGCGACCAACTGCTCGGCGATCCACTCTGACAGCGGCTGTTGCGGATCCCAGCCGCCGATCGACAACAGCACCGGAACCGGATCGGCCGTCCCCCCGCTGCGCCTGATCTCGGCCAAGGCCGCGTCGAGCAGAGCAACGGTCAGGTACAACGCCAAGACAGACTTGCCCGCCCCCGACTTACCCAGCACCACCAACCGCCGCGGCGACTCGGAACGGGTGAACATCACCGAGATCTCGTCGACGTTCCCTTCCAGGAACAGCGGCCCGCCACCGGGCCGACCATGGACCGCAGCCCAACTGGCCATCACGGTGGGTTCGACCTTCCAGCGCACCGGCAGCGGGTAGGGACCGCCTTGTAGCCGGGCGGCCAGCTCGCGGGCCCACTGCTCGAGCTGGTCCCGCACGAGGCTTTCCACTGCGGCGGCCACCGGATCAGCTGGCGTCCGGCTGCCTACGTGGACCGGGCCGTAGAAGACACCCGCCGCGCCGGAGTTGGCATCGATGCGGACAGCGGCCGGGTCGGTGCAGTCACCGGCGACGGGCGACCCTAGGCCGTCGCCGGCGCCGCTGGGGGGCCCGGAGGGTGGTGGATCGTCACAGGGGCGCTGATCACGCCGGCGACCACGCCGTTGTTGCTGGACACCGTGATGTTGAATGTGCGCGCGGTGGTCGGATCTGCCAACACCAGCAGCCGCTCGGCCGCGGCCACGACCTCGCCGTCCTGGGTAGCGCCCGACGCGTCCAGTTCGCCGCCGATGAGGGCCTGCCACACTCCGGGCTCGGTCTCGTCGGCCTCCAGCGCCTCCCGCGCCTGCCCGCGCAGCCACGGCCGCAACAGCTTCTTCAACCCCGCGTAGGCGTCCTGCACCGCGGAGGTCGCTGTGCTCGTGATGCCCGCACTCGCACCTGCGGCCAACGCCGCCACGATGACATCGCTGCCCGACACGCTGCGGCTCCTTCTCTCGGATCGATGGCCACAGTGTGACCGACCCGCCCGACCGCCGAGCCGTGCGTGTCGGTGTTCTGATTGAGATCAGCCGGTGACTCGCCAGACGGGCAGGCAGCCGTCGTTCGTTTCCGCCGATCGCGAAGGAGACCCGACGGAGGAGGCTGTTCCCGACGCCAAGACCACCGACTGAGGGCCTGCAGTCCTCTCCCTGCCACCTCGCCGAGGGGCAGGTGCGTGCACGCGAAGTTGTCGTGGGGTCTACCTACAGTGGCGATTGTGAATATCGACGAGCAGGAGCGTTGGCCCTCGCGGCACGGCGAGCCGTGGACCGAGGAGGATTACGCACGATTGATGCGGTGCATCGCCGCGGGCGCCTCGCTGGTAGAGGTCGCGGGCGAGTTGGGCCGCTCGTCCAGCGGAGTGCAGGGCCAGCTGCGGCGCCTGGTGCCCGCCGAGGTACCGGCCCGGACTCGCGTCGAGTGGTTGCGCGCCAAGCTGGCCGAGGACGGTTTCGATTGGCGTGCGGCGCTGCGCGCGAGCGCCACGACGGACGCCAGCGTGGTGTGGCTCGACGATGACGACAATCGGGTCCGCGCCGGCTGGAGTGACCGGGTGGCCCTGCCGACGCTGGCCGCGCGGCTGCAACGCTCGGAGTCGGCCGTGGTCGCTCGGCTGATCGGGCTCGGCCTGGCCGCGAACGTGGTGGAGGTCGTCGACCGGATCGGCGCGTCTGCCGATGGCGCGGTCGAGGCCCGCGCCAGGCTCGCACGAGCCGAGAGGGTCGAGGCCGTGTACGTGGTGGTCGTGGAGACCGGCGACCGGCCGCAGGTGAGCGTGCACCACAGCCGCGAGCACGCCGAACAGCACCGGCAAGAGGTCGCCGGTCCGGCCGCGCGGGCATGGGTGCTGCGCCGGCTTCTCGACGGACGCGACACGTGGTCACCCGATTCGCCGCAGATGTCGCCTATGCCCGTCGCAAGCGACGAGAGCACCACCGTTCGATGCCAAGGACTCCTCACCGACTGATCCTGGGTCGTGGCCGCGATCAGATAGGCGGCGGCCCTGCGGGACCTGAACCGCGGATCTCGGCGCGCTGACCCAGGGACCGGCCACGGTCGGAATGCCGGACCAGCGGGCGGCTTGCCGGGCCACCGCCGTGAACACCGCCACCGCCGCGGGCTGCCGCACGACTAGAACGGCGAGGTCCACCACCACCGTGTCGAGATGGTCGGCCGGCGCTTGCACATTGGTGCCATCGTCTTCCCGATGGTCAGGGCTCATCGCTACGCAGGGTCTGCATCGCCTTGCAGAGCTGTGATCGGACGGTCGTCTCGCTGATCCCAAGATCGGCCGCGATCTGCTTTCGGCTGGCGCCGTCGAGGAAGCGTCGTACGACGTCGCGCTGTCCCTTGGGCAGTCGCATGAGGCTCATCGGGCTGACGTCCGTCCCGGAGAAGTCCGTCGCGATGTAGCGCCGCCGCGACGTGGGCTCTGGTGGTGGTTGCGGTTGCCGCGGGAGGGGGGCAGCGAGCGCACGGTTGGCCCGTGAAAGGTGGACGCGGACTGTGGACGGCGCGAGTCCAGTTGACCGCGCGACCTCGGCGGCGGTCTTGCCCTCCTCGACAATCTGCATGTAGATGGCCCGCTGCTGTTCGGGTAAGGCACGCACTCGCGCGGAGATGCTGTCGGGAACGGGACTTGGGGCGGCGGTGACCTGGATGGGCATCGGGGGTTCAGGTGCCGGCGGTTTCGGAACTGTAGCTGCGGGGCTGGGATGCGCTGCGGGGTCGGTGCGCGTTGAGTTCTCCTCCGCCGGGACGCCCGTGCCGTTGAGGCCCACGTCGATGGTCTGCTGTGACGGAGCCGACCGGCCCCAGTCAAAGCCCTCGGGGAGGAGCCGGGCGAGTGCGCGGACCGATCTGTACTGCAGCGCCTTGACCGCGCTCTCGTTCATGTCCATCGTCCGAGCTGTCTCGGCCACCGTGAGACCTTGCAGGAACCTCAGGGTGATGCACTGCTGTTGCTCTGGATTGAGCTGTTTTACCGCGGTGAATAGGGCCATGTGGGTGATGTGGTCGACGACGGCGGTTTCCGGGTTGCCCTCCGGAGTGCGGTCTTCGCCGTCAACGGCGATTGCCTCATCGGTGGTGACCTCGAGCCGGTAGCGCCCGGACTTGAAGTGGTCCGCCGCGAGGTTGCGGGCGATAGTGACCAGCCATGCGCCGAGGTCGCGGCCCTGCCAGGTGTAGCTGCCGATGCGCTTGAAGGCCCGCATGAACGTGTCGGACGTGAGGTCCTCGGCCAGCTCGCGGTTACCGACGCGGAAGTAGACGAAGCGGAAAACCGTATCGACGTACTGGTGGTAGAGCTGGCCGAACGCGTCTTGGTCGCCTGCCTGGGCACGCACGACCAGCTGCCACACCTTGGCGGCCGGGTCGGTGGGGTCCGGTCCAGCCGGATACGCGGCCGGCTCGGCGGCACCTTCCTCCCGGTTCGGACGATCGTGGTCGGACGCTCGCGGAGCTTCGCGAACCGGCGGCGCGGGCGGCGTAGGCCGCGCGGCGTGGTCACTGGCACGTTGACTTGGGCGGGGCACGAGCCGGGAACTGCTTTCCTGGCCTTCCTCAGCCGGAACAGCAGCGGCATCACCGATGTGTTGGCGCGGACGCCGCCGTGGACCCGGACGTCGTGGTGCGCCGGTTAGCGCACCACGACAGAATCGGGCAGAGTCGTCCGTCGCCGAGCTAGAAACTGTCACGGCGGTATGCGGTCATGCTTCGGCGCGCACGGGCACCAGAATCACGACCAAGATGAATACCGGTGCCAAGGTCAGAATCTGCTCGGGGGTCCAACCGAGCACGATCGGGACCAGAACGCACGAGGCGTACCAGGGCAACCTGCGGGTGATCGACATACTCGTCTCCTCTGCGCAATCCGTTGGACGACCGGCTCCGCACTCCGCCAAGAACACCGAGAACGGTCAGGCGGAACGATAAACCGGATACGGCCACGGCCGAAAGGTGTAGAACGAGATAGCGGTGCGGGTCTGTAAACAATGGAATCTCGGTAAGCGCTGACTCCGGATGCACTTGATCTATAAAACGCTTCACTCTAATGGGTGAAGACGGCGGCCTAGCTCAGTCCACGTGAGAACACAGCTTGATCGCTTCTCGGACGGTTGCGCAGATGGTGGGGCTGTGGTTGACGTAAACAGTGCAAATCTCGGTAAGCGCACGCCGGCTCGCACGTTGGCACTACTGACGGGTTCGTCCCGTCGGAAAGCATGGAGGGGAGCCCCTCCGCGCATCCGTTGGCGCCCGCCACCTTGCACTCCGCCAAGAGAACCCAGGTGGCGGGCATCACCACTCCCGGCGCAAGACGACCAGGGGCCGACGTGAACCGGCCGGCCGAAGGGCCTCGACAAGGTGCGGTCCCGCTCGTAGTCGTGAAGATCGGCCTCAGCCCCGCCCAAGGGTACGGACGGGGCTGATACAACCGCGGCTCTCGACTCCCCTTCCGGCTGCCAGGCCCCGGAGGCTCGGGGAACTTAACGGCAGTCGGTGGCGGCCCTGATCATCTTGCGGAACAGGATGTCGGTGAGGCGGGTGTCTCACCGTTGCGGTTGACGTACCGCTGGTCGCTGGCGGGTTGACGCCGGTACGCCTGGGTCATCAGGACGTCGGTGTGGTCGCGTCGCCCGTCGACGGTCCAGGTCCGGACTCCATCGCGGAACAACGTGTACCGCACCGCGGTGTACTCAGTGCGGGTGTCGTCGTGGTGGACGACGGTCAGGGTATCGACGTACGGCATCGCTCACGCTCCCTGGTGGAGGGTGGTCAGGTAGTCGGCCAGCTCGCCGTTGCGCTGGTACAGCTCGCCGTACTGGTCGTCGGGGCCGTCGTGGGCGGCCAGTAGCCGCCGGGCCTGGCTGAGCGCCGCGGCGATTCCGCTGGCCCGGTACCAGACGATGGCGGCCGGGTAGTCCGGGTCAGGATCGGTGACGATCTCGAGCCGGTACTCCTGCTGCCCAGCCGGTACGGGCCCGGCGGGCACGGTCGGGGTGACCTTCGCGGTGAGAGGGCTGGCGATAGGCCGGTGCGCGGTGACGGTGGACATGGCGGTCACCGCGCCCAGGTCGATACGAGCGCGGCGGTCGCCGCAGCGGTCAGGCCGACGACGAGCAGGGTCTGCGCGCGACGGATCCGGACGAACTTGGTGTGTAGCGACTGGGAGAGCCAGCGTAGTTGGCGGGCCTGTTCGGTGAGCGCGGCGCTGCCGGTCCCGTCTGGTTCCTGTGCGAGGTCGTCGAGCAGATCCTGGCCGCCGGTCGTGGCCGCCCAGCGGACGAAGCCGAAGTCCCCGCCCAGGTTCGGGCGCAGCGCGGCGGTCAGCAGCAGCACGGCGACGCCGACAGCTGCGGCGGCGGCCCAGCCGACGGCCGCGGCCGGCCCGGGTAGTTTGCCGCCGCCGAGCAGAGCCAGTCCCGCGATGAGCAGCCCGGACGCCAGGTTAAGGAAGTTGCCGGCCTTGGTGTCGACGCGGGTCTCGATGGCGCGCACGGTGCTGGTCTCGGTGTGGAGCCGGCCGCCGATCAGGATGGTGTCGCGTTCGTCGAGCAGTTCGTCGACGGCGGGTGACGCGACGAGTGGTTGCTGCTCGGTGGTGGTGTCGTCGAACAGGGGCATGATCGGTGGTGCCTCCTTCGGTGAGGTGGTGGGCGGCCCGGGCTTGTCGAGGCGTACGGGCCGCCCGCGCGGGGGTCAGCGGCGTTGCTGCCGCTGCGGGAACGGCACAACGTTGGAGTCCGCATTGGCCTGGTCGTCGGCGTCGAGTTCGACGCGTATGCGGGCCAACTCGTCGGGCTTGACCAGCACGTCGCGGGCCTTGGAGCCCTCGGACGGGCCGACGATCCCGGCGTCCTGCATCAGGTCCATCAGCCGGCCGGCCTTGGCGTAACCGATGCGCAGCTTGCGTTGCAGCATCGATGTGGAGCCGAACTGGCTGGCCACCACGAGCTCGATGGCCTGCAGGAACAGGGCCCGGTCGGCGTCGGCGTCGACGTTGCTCCGCGGCACGGCGGTGGGCCCGGGCGCGGGTGCAGCCTCGGCCTCGGCTGGCTGCACAGCCGCCCTCGCCGGGGCAGCGGGGGCGGGTTGCTGGCGCCGCCAGTGCCCGACGACCGCGGCGATCTCCTTCTCGGTCACCCATGCGCCCTGCAGCCGGATCGGGGTGGACGCGCCGACCGGGATGAACAGGCCATCACCGCGACCGAGCAGCTTCTCCGCGCCAGGGGCGTCGATGATCACCCGGGAGTCGGGCAGTGAGGCGACTGCGAACGCGAGCCGCGACGGCAGGTTCGCCTTGATCAGGCCGGTGACCACGTCCACGCTGGGCCGCTGGGTGGCCAGGACAAGGTGGATGCCGGCGGCCCGGGCCAACTGCAGGATCCGCACGATTGGGCCTTCGACGTCGAGCTCGTCATCGTCCTTGGCGGCCTTGCCGGCAACCATCATCAGGTCGGCCAGCTCGTCCACGACCGCGAGCAGGTAGGGCAGCGGTGTTGCGCCGGCCGCGCGGGCCTTGCGGTTGAAGTCCTCGATGTTGCGGACCCCGGCCTCGGCGAGGGCGTCGTAGCGCTGCTCCATCTCGCGGACCAGCCAATGCAGTGCCTCGACGGCCTTGACCGGGTTGGTGACGATCGGCGTCACCAGGTGCGGCAGGCCGGTGTACGCGGCCAGCTCAACGCGCTTGGGGTCGATCAGCAGCAGCCGCACCTCGTCCGGGGTGGCCCGGGTCAGCACGCTGGTCAGCAGGCTATTGAGGAATCCGGACTTGCCGGAGCCGGTGGCGCCCCCCACCAGCAGGTGCGGCATGTCGGCCAGCACCGCGGTGACCGGGCGGCCGTCGATGTCCTTACCGAGGCCGATCAGTAGCCGGTGGCTGCTGCGGTGCGACCAGGCGGCGTAGGCGTGGATGACGTCGCCGAGGCTGACGGTCTCCCGGTCGCTGTTGGGGATCTCCACCCCGACGGCGCTCTTACCGGGGATCGGGCTGAGGATCCGCACGTTCGGGGTGCCCAGCACGAGGGCGAAGTTCTGCTCCAACCCGGTGATCTTGGAAACCTTCACGCCAGGTCCGACAGTGATCTCGTAGCGGGTCACGGCCGGGCCGCGCCGGTAGCCGCCGACGCTGGCGTTCACTTTGAACTCGGCCAGGACACCCTGCAGCTTCGCCTTGATCTCGTCGCCCGCGGCGGTGCGCTTCTTCGGCGGGTCGCCGGCGGTGAGCAGGCTCAGCGGCGGCAAATGCCAGCCGCCCACCACCGCCGCCGTCTGCTCACCCGCGGCAGTCGCCGCCGGGCGGGCCTGGGTGGCGCCGGCCGGGGCCGGGTGGACGGGAGCCGCCGGCGTCGGGGGTGCCGGTGTTGCGGCGGGTGCCGCCGGTGAGACCGGCGCCGCTGCAGCGGGTGGCAGGGCGGAGCCGTCGTCGAAGTCGTCGTCGAGGTCGTCGAGTTCGGCTACCGGGCGGGGCTGCGGCCGGGGCAGGGTGAAGCCGGTGACGGTGATGAGTCCGGCGGTGGCAGAAAGGACCAGGACGGGCAGCATCACCCAGGCGGTGACCAGCGCCGCCGGCGCGGCGCCAGTGATGCGGCCGAGCAGCCCGCCCGCCCCGGCGGCCAGGTCGGCGACGCCGGCGATCGCCGCGGCGGTCAGGGCGGCGCCGCCGGTCTGCCGGATCAGCGCCGGGCTTCCCAGTCCGGCGGGCATCCGCAGCACCTGCACGGCTAGGTAGAGCAGCCCGGCTGGGGCGGCGTACGCGAGGACTCCGATCAGGGTGCCGGCGAGGGCGGCGATCCCGGCGAGCGCGGCGCCAGCTGTCCCGGCCGGGTGGGTCCACATCGCGGCGCCGAGCACCATCCCGGTCAGCAGCAGCAGGGTGCCGAGACCGTCGTGGGGCTGCCCGGCGCCGCGGTCGGCGCCGTCCGCGAGGGGTGTGATGCCGCGGACGGCGCGGCCGGTGCCGATGGTCAGCCCCTGCCAGGCGGCGCGGGCGATCGGTCCGAGGGCGCCCGGCTCGGGTGCCGGTTGCTGCTTACGGCGTGCCATCTCGGTTCGTCTCCGTTCGGGGGCAGCACGAGATCCGGGCAGGTGGAAGACGGTGGGATAAGAAGAGGGGCGAGCTGGGCCCGCGGTGGTCAGCGTCCGGCGCCGACCTTGCCGGGCAGCGTGTAGGCGCCGGTGTTCTCGGCGGGCCGCACGATGACCGCACGCTCGGTGAGGGCCTTGAGCAGCGCGTACAGCTGGGACTTGCCGACCGGGCAGTCGGGCCGGTCCAGCAGGGCCTGCGCGGAGGTGGGCCCGGAGCGCAGGCACGCGAGGACCCACTCGGTGCTGGTCTGCGGGCCAGCCGGCGCTGCGGGGCTCTTGCCGTTGGTGCCGAGGCCGAACCAGGCGCGCATCTTGTCCAGTCCGCCGCTGCCGTCGGCTGTGCCGGCGGTGTGCGGTCGGGCGGCCTTGACCGGCGTGATCGACTCGATCGGGTCGACGTTCCAGACGACCGCGACGTGCGGGGAGGCGTCGGCGGCGGCCTTCTCGTCAAGTTTCGCGGTCCGCCCGATCATGCCGACCTTGCTGGCGGAGCGCAGGTAGCCCATGCCCGCGGTGACCTGGCCCTTCGCGTCCAGGTCTGGGATGGCGAACGGGTCGCCGACGAAGTCGTCTGGCAGGATCGTGGATCCGGAACCACGGTTGGACAGGCGCAGCACGAGGGTGTTGCCGGCGACCACCGCGTCACGGATGCGGATCGAGCCGCCCAGCGAGCCGTTCTGCGGGATCTGCGTGGCCAGGATCAGCCCCACGCCGGTCTTGCGCATCGTCTCGACGGCCTGCTCGACCAGTGGCACGATGGGGGTGTTGCGGATCAGTACCAGCTGGCACTCGTCGATGATCCCCATCATCTTGCGGAAGCCCAGGGCCTTGACCCGGGGGTCGTTCTCGTCGAACACCTCGATACCGGCCTCGGCCAGCCGCTTCGACCGGTACATGATCTCGGCGTGGAACCGGGCGACGACCAGGGTGACCGCGGCCGGGCCGGCGTGGTACTCGGTTTTGTCCCTCCACGCCGGCAGGCTCTGCCCGTGCTGGGAGTCGCCGACGACCACCATCCATCCGTCAGCGAGCAGGTTCGCGATAAGCACGCCCAACGCGCGGGACTTACCCGAGCCGGAACTCCCGACGACCAGGCCGCCCTTGACGCCGAAGCCAGGCGGCATGAACGTCCACCAGCCCGGCGACCCGTCGACGTAGGTGAGGATCTCGCAGCGGCCCTCGCGCATGGTCGGCCCGGTCCACGGCACCCCGCCGGCGATGTAGGAGCGTTGGGTCAGGCTGCACCGCACCTTGGCGGCTTTGCCGGTGGCGGCGAACCCGACGGTGCCGTCACCCAGGTCCAGGGCGACTTCCACCTCCGGACCCTTCTTGATGATCGCGGCGTTGGTGACTCCGCGGCCGGGCATCAGCTGCACGATCAGGTCGGTGACCCCGTCGCGGGGCTCGAACGCCCGGAGCACCCGAGTGCCCGCGCACACCCCGACCGCCACGACCTCAAGCTCCCACCGCCGCGCCCACCGCTCGGTGAGCGGGTCCACCTCCCGCGGCGCCGCGACCAGCGGTGCCGGCTCGGGTAGCGGCGCGGGCTGCAGTTGGCGCAGGTGGTGCCACCATGGCCAGCCCAGCAGCATCCCCGCCGCCAGCGGCGCGAACACAGTCCACACCGGATGGCTTGCGAGCATGGCCGGGCCACCGGCGGCGACCGTCGCGACCGCGACGCCGCCGAGCACGGCGACGATCGCGGCCCGCCAACCGCGGACCACCCGGCTGCGGGCTGGCCATACCGCCGCGGTGATGAGCGCGGCGAGCACGGCCAGGCCGATCGTGCCCGGCGGAACGCCGAGCGGCCCGGACAACCAGACCACCCCCAGTTCGGCGCCGACCCAGTACAGCGGGAACAACCGCCGCCACGACTTGCGGATCACCCAGCCCACGGCCAGGACGACGCAGACGACCGCGGCGGCCGCCACCATGCCCAGCTTGCGGGCCCGCTCGGCCCGAACCTCAGCGATCGTGGGCCTCTTCGCGTTCGCCGCCATGCCGTCCTCCTGATCCGCGCCGTGAGGTGAAAGAGAGAACGCGAGGGCCCCGGCCTCGCTGTCCGAGGCCCATCGCTGATCAGCCGCCGACCAGGACCTCTTCGGAGGCCAGATTGCCGCCGGTCTCGGCGACGGTGTCGCCCACGTGACCGTCCTTGGCGTTGAAATCGGCCAGCGCCGCCTCCAGCGACTCCTGCGCGTTGTCGATCAGCGCCTTGGCCGCCTGGAACGCCTCGGACGCCTCCCGTACGTGCTCCACGGTGGTCGTCGCCATCCGCAGGTTCTCGAACCGCTCCGCGGCCTCGGCCAGCACGCCGGCGAACTCGGCGATCTGCTCGGCCCGCGTGCTGGCGGTCTCCGCGGCCTGGTTGAACCCGGCGCGGATCTCCTCGGGCCCAGTGGCATCCAGATTCACGGTGGTACTCCTTTCGTTCGCGGTGCCGACCGGGGTGCCGGCACCGGAGGTCTGGGTGGCGTCGATCAGCGCCATCAGGTCGCGGTCGTCCGCCGGAGGGTTCGTGCCGTCGGCCGGGGCCGCGTCATCCGCCGCTTCGCGGGCCGGTAGTGACGCCGCCGTTGTGGCGTCGTTCCGTGCGGGTGCTCCGTCGGCGGAGCCGCCGGGGATCACCCGCAGCTGCGGGCGGTCTCCTGCGGACGCGCTCGCCGGCGCCACCCGCCGGCAGCTGTCGCACTGCCCGTCCCTCATCACGCCCCTCGGGCACTGGCCGCACGCCAGGACGACCGGCATGTCGATCACTTCGGGCTCGGGTTGCGTCTGACCTGCGCCGTCCTGCGACTGCTCGGCTGGCTCCGCCGGGGCAGGGTCGGCCGGGGCAGGGTCTGGGTGGTACCGCTCGGGGTGCTCGACACGGGTGTGGTCCCGACCAGCGCCGAGCGCGTTGGCCTCAAGCCGGTAACGCCGGCTGCACCAGCCGCAAATGTCGCAGTCGGCGTAGAACCCCTCGTCGTCGGCGTGATCGACGAAGACACCGTCGACGGCTCGCGCCCCCGCCCGGCGGGCAACCGCGCGGCGTTTACGCGCCCGGGCCGCGGCGGTGGCATCCTCCACCACCCCGGCCAGGTAACCGCCCACCGCGGCCCTGGTCCGTCCCCAGGCGCCGCCCGTCGGCGGCGGGGGCGGCTTGCCTTGCGCGGCCGCGGCCTGTTCGGCGGCCCGGTGCACCGCCCGTTCCCGCTGCCGCGGCGACTGCTTGCCGCGGACGACGCCGTACGCGGCGTCCTCCAGGATGTACACGGCGCTTTTCGCGACCGCCAGCCAGACCAAGATGGTGAAGATGGTGACGGGATCCATCAGGACACGCTCCTGATCACGCTGCCGAGCGAGGTCACCACGATCGGCAGCAGCACGGCGCAGGCCAGCGCGGCGTGTGCCAGGCCGCCCTTGCCGCCGCCGCCCTTGCCGCCTCCCCCGCCGCCTTTGCCGCCCTTGCCGCGCAGGAAGACGATCACAACCACGGCCAGGACGAACCCGGTCACGGTCGGCAAGGCCACCTCGACCGCGTGGGTGCTCTGCCCGATCGTCTGCGAGATCGGCCCGGAGACCGCGCCGACGCCCTGGGCGAACCAGTGGGTGATCCAGTGGGTGACGACCCCGGCGAGCATCGCGCCGACCACCAGGCCGACCACGACGCGCAGCCGGGGCATGAACTTGAAGAACAGCGACAGCGCGATGAACGCGACGCCGAGCAGAACGGTCAGCGCACCGGACATGAGAAGTGCCTCCTTCCAAAGAGGTGGGTGTCAGAGGGTGAGAGAGCCGACCAGAACGCCGAGCAGCAGCAAGGCCGCAGCGGTCCGGGCCGGGTCCTGCAAGGCCCAGGAGGCCAGATGCAGCACTGCCCGCGGGATCAGCACGAGCAGCGACCAGCAGGCCATCGCGACCTGTCGCGGGTCGTCGGCGTCGCGCGCCGCGCGGACCTGCTCAGTCAGTGCGCTCAGCGGCTCCGGTGTGCCCGTCCACACCGCATGGACGCTGCCCCAATCCCCCGGAATGTCACCAATGGTGATTCCGGGACCGGACTGTCGGCCAGAACGGCCTGAGAACTTTTGTACCGGTTCATAGCGAAACTCTTCCGGTAGGGGAGGGGCTTCCTGAGCCGCTGACCTGCGGTCGGCGAGGTCCACGACGTCCGCCTCCGGTCGGACTGGAAAAACCGGCGGCGATGACTGTGGGTAGTTGTTTGCGGGGAGTGCGCTCACCGCCCGGCCTGCCCTTCTGCGTATGGGTTTCGCCCCCGACGAGTGGAGACTGGAGAGTGATCGACGGTTACGTCGTCCGGGACGGGCTCGGCTGCCGCATGCCCGGCGCCCCGGCCTGGCGGCCGTCAGCGTCGCGACCGTGTGGCAGCGCGGCGGTCAGGGGATTGGCGTGCGTCTGCCGCGGGACGCTGCCGACCTGTGCGGTACCGGCGGGGTCAGGACGCGACATCGGCCTGCTCCTTGCTCGTCAGCGCGGCGGCCCAGTCCCGGGCGTACCGGCGGAACACTCCGGTCTCGTCGCTATCCCGCCCGGCCGCCCGGGCCAGCTCCGCGCCCGTCGGGGTCCGCCCGGCCGCGGTCTCGGCGTCCCAGAAAGCCCTGGCCGCAGCCTTGGGTGAGCCTGTACCGGTACCGGTGGGCGTACCGGTACGAGAGGTCAGCGGCCGCCGACCGGTACCTGCAGCCGGTACCGGTCGCGGCCGTCCCGGACCGGTTCCGGTGCGCGCCGGTACCGCGCGGCCGGTATCGGTACGCGGTACCGGCGCCCCGCCCGACACTGCCGGCGGTACTGCGGCCAGTACCGGTGCGTCGTGGTCCCGGAACAGGCCCAGTTCGTCCAGCCGCGGCGCGTTGTCCCACGGGCGGGCCGCCGCGGTGTAGGAGTCGAACAGGCCGATCAGGAACGCGGTACCGGCGCAGCCGAGCGGCCCGATCGCGTGCGGCAGCGCGGTCAGCAGACCGCTCCAGCCGCCGTGCCAGCCACCGAGGATGTTCAGCGCCAGCGACAGTCCCAGTGCGACCCACTCGGCGACAGTGGCCCGCCAGTCGGTGTCACCACCGGAGGAGCGCAGTACCGCCCGGCCGATGATGATCAGCGCGACGATCACGATCAGCGCGGGCTCCACCGCCCACGAGGCCGCCCACGCCGCTGACCCGCGAGCCAGATCGAGCAGCCGGACCACACCGGCCTGCACCCCGGTTGTCGACCAGACCGCGAACGCGGCCAGCACCGGCAGGCCCGCCCACAGCGCCACCGTGCGCACCTTCGCGATCCGCAACGCCCGCATCTCCGCTGAGCCCAGTATCAGCGCCCGGATCCGGGCCCGCGCCCCCGAGCTGGCCGCACGCCGATACAGCGCCGCCAACTCGTCGGCCTCTGCGGCGTCGCGGATCCGCTCCCTGCGGGCCCGCTTCGCGGTGGCCTCCTGCTCGTCGACCTCGGCCATCGCCAGCTCGTGCTGCACCGACGTTGCCCGGCGTGTCCAGACGTCCTCACGCTGTACTGACTGCAGCGCCCGCTCGGCGGCCAGCTGCTCGCGCAGCTCGGCCGCCTCTCCGGACAACTGCTCGAGCGTGTCGACCGGCACCAGCAGCGCACCGTGGCGGACGAACTCGGCCGTCACCGGGCCGCCTCCTTCGGCACCCGCCGGTAGCACTGCTGCGCGACGCCGAACCGCTCGTCTGCAATCAGCTTCTGGCCGCGCCCGTACAGTTCCCGGGCGATCTCGTCTTCGGCGCACTGCTGGTGACACGGGCGGCCGGAACCGTCGCGCATCTTGGTTGACCCGTCCCCGAAGCGGCAGGGCCGCGAGTGGTCGGGGTCGTAGTGGCCCGGTCCGGTCCAGTCGAGACGGACCCGAACGATCAGCGCCGCGGTCATCGGATCACCTCTCTGGCGATCACCCGCATCACCCGGTTGTGGCGGTAGCGCAGCCAGTCGCGGTACCGCCCGACGAGCGCGCCGAGCACGACCGCGACCGCGGCCGCGCCGATCATCGCGGCCAGCCAGCACACCAGGCGCTCATCGAGCACGACGGCAGCGGCGCCCAGCGCACAGGCGGCTACCCCGGCCGCCAGGGCCGGTGCCCACGTGCGCCAGCGCGCCGGCGTCTCGCCGGTGGCCACCGCGGCGGTGGCGGGCAGCCACCGACCGGACAAGCCGTGGAAGTCCCAGGCCGCCTCACAGACCGGGCAGCCGAAACCGTCGGCCCGCTCCTGCAGCTGGGTGTCGTCGAGCGGGCAGTACGGGCCCACCATGTACAGCGGCGCGTTGGGCGGGACCGGGTGGAGTTTGCGCCATGCCAGGGAACCGGGCAGGGGGACGGTGAACGTGGTCATCGCCGCACCGCCCACAGGTCGCGACCAGCGCCGGTCATCTCCCGCAGCCGTGCGACAGGCCGTTCGGGCTCCAAGGCAGCCAGCTCACCCGGCAAGCCGTACTCGACCAGCTGGTTGCCGCCGCGAACCTTGCCCCGATACACCGCCATATCAGCCGAGCGCAGTGCCCGCCGAAGCGACGCATCCGGCAGCACCTGGACCAGGCCGACGCTGGCTGTCACCGTCACTCGGTGGCCCGACTCCAGCTCCATCGGCTGACGCAGCGCCTTCAGTGCGTGCAGCGCGCGCATCCACGGCACCAAGCTCGACGCCTGGTGTTCCGGGCTGTCCGCCACGACGAGGAACTCGTCGCCGCCGAACCGACCGACCACATCGCCCGTCTCCGCGAATGCCATGGAGAGCCGGCGCGCCGCCTCGACCAGCACCTCATCGCCAGCTGCATGGCCGAACGTGTCGTTGACCTGCTTGAAATCGTCGAGATCGACCATGATCAGCGACCACGGGCGGCCGTTGTCGGCTCGCTCGTTGAGTGCGGTTTCCAAACCTGCCCGGTTCACCAGCCCGGTCAGCCGGTCGTGCGCCGCGTCATGCCGCGCCACCGCGCACGCCGTACGGGCCGCGTCGAGATCGGCGTGCATTCGACGCAGCAGCAGAGCTGCGGGGGCAGCAGCGGCGACGGCCCCGGCCGCTGCGGTCAGGATCTCGGCGACGATCATCGGGCACCGCCCTTGGGCGCCCGGAACTGGCGCAGGGCATCACGGCGTTCACCAGCGCACAGGCCGCCGCGTACGCCGTGGACGTCGCCGCTGGCTGCCTCCTCGCGGTAGGCGAGCACGCCGCACTCGTCTTTCACCGGGCAGCCCTTACAGGCCCGGCGGGCCTGTGCGACGGCCTTGACGCCGGTCTCCTCGAGGGGGAACCAGAGGTCGTGCGTTTTGTCCGCGCCGCCTACGTCGGACGGATGGGGAGCGGCGACGCTGGCATGGAACGTGACGACCGTCGTGGAGGCCGCGCCGGGGCGGCACAGGCCGGAGGCGGCCACCCGCTTTCGCAGGACCGCGGTGCTCTCCGCCGCGACTTCAGAGCGCGTGCCTTCCGGAAGCGGCGCAGATACGGTGGTCATGGGCACGTCGATCAGTTCCTTCCGTGAGATGAACGTTCGGATCGGTGCAGCCCGGGGCCTTGACGGATGCCGCTGTCAGGGCCCCTTGCGCTTCTGCGACACGGGCAACTGGGCCGTGGCCAGAAAGGCGATCTTCGATGGATGCCGCCACCGCAGCTCCCTTGCTCAGCGAAGCCTTGTCGGCATCAGCAACGTAACGCTGCGTCGAGCAAGTTACAAGCAAATTCTTAGACTTGCTAGTATTGGCTGGCCAAGACGTGGCCACCTACGCGCATGCACTAGATTTTCCGAGAAATTCCTAGGCAGATGCTCGCCATGAATGCGACTATCAAGCGGCTTGCTCCCCCCACGAGAAGGGCGCTGAGATGCAAGAGCTTCAGTTGATCTTTCTGTTCAAGGACGTCAACTCCGGCACGGGCGGGTGCCCCGCCGTCTACGCCACCGACCGAGGCAGCTACGTAATTCAGGGCTGGAACCTGCCAGCCGGGACACAGCTGCGTGACCAGGCAGCGAACGAGAGCGGAGTCGAGGTCCCGGCCAACATCATCGAGCAGCTCGGCCGACGCTGGGCCACGGAGAACGGCCTGATTTGATCTCTTCGGGGGTCGCCTCGGCGGCCCCCGAAGAGCATCGCCCGCTGTGCCCGGTAAGACACCGCCTCCCTCGGGCCACCTGCTTGGCACGCCGTCCGACCCGGAGGAGTACGAGAAACAGCATGAAGACCCCACCCGTACAGGAGCTCCTGACTCGCGACGAAGGTCTCGCGACCAGGCTGCGGCGTGCGCGCGAACCGATGCTCGCCAAGGAGCTCGCAAGCCGCGCGGGCTGGCAACAATCCAAGGTGAGCAAGATCGAGGCCGGCCGTCAGCTACCGACACACGACGACCTCGACCTCTGGGCCTCGCTCACCGACACTCCACCTGACGTACTTGAGCTGTGGCACGCCATGCTCACCGAAGCGCAGCAGGCACGCCGCGACTGGGCACGTCTGGTCCGTGACGGTCAAGCGGGAGTGCAGAACGAGTACAACCGCGTCATCGCCGAGTGCACCGACTACCGGTTCCTGGAGACCACGTTCATCCCGCGCTTCTTCCAGGTCCCGGGCTATACCCGGGCGGTCTTGACCGAGAGCTACCAGCGGCTCGGAGGGGCACAAGACATCGACGAGGCCGTGGCCGCCCGGCAGGCCAGCACCGGACTGCTCTACGACACCAACCGCACCTTCCAGGTGCTGATCACTGAGCCAGTACTGCGGTGGCAGCCGAAGGCGTTGACTCCCGATGTCATGCGCCAACAGCTCGATCGCTTGCTGAACATCGACGGCCTGCAGAACGTCCGGTTCGGAATCATCCCGCTGGATCAGCCAGTGCGGTACTTCCCGCAGAACGCCGTAGAGCTGTACGGCGACGTCGGTTTCGTGGAGGAGTGGTTCACCGAGCGGCGCCTGCTGGCCGACGAAGTCGAGCAATACCGCGGTCTGATCGAGGAGCTGTGGCAGGACGCTCTAACCGGGGAGCAAGCCCGACAGTTGATCCTCAACGTTCTCAACCGCCACCCGCACTAGGAAGGAGCCTGCGATGCGACGCACGCTGACAGACGGCGACTTCGGCACCGAGTTCTGGCAGCAGCTGGCGACCTACCAGCACACCGCCTGGCGCTGGGAGAACCAGGCGGTGTACGAGATCACCGCCGAACAAGCCAGCGTCGATGCGTTCCTGGCAGGGCACCCATCGGATCCGATGGAGGATCCCTACCTCGCTCCATGGATGCGCCAAGTGGCCGAGCAAACCGCGGCTGGCAAGGTCATCGGTCGAGTGCGCGTGCTCGAAGAGCCGCCAACCGACTATCAGCGCTGGGAGCGATGGCTCGACACATGGAACACGGCTGCCGGAGAGCATATCGAGTACTTGACGCGAACCCAGGCCCGGCAGCTTGCGGAGCACTCGCCGTTCGGAAAAGCCGACTGGTGGCTGTTCGACAACGCCCGCGTAATGATCATGAATTTCGACGCGAATGGTCGACGCATCCAGGTTGAGCTGACCGACGAGCCCGAGGATGTTGCCGCCGCTATTGAGTTCCAACGGTGCGCCGCCACTGCGACGACGGGCAGCAAGGCCGCCGGTGAAGACTCAGCTCACGCCGCCCGTTGACCTCCACTGAACTGGTGGACCTTCGTCGGTGAGATCCCTCTTGAGTTGTCAAACAACGACGCAGTCCCTTTAGGAAACGGTCGAGATGAGCAAGATCGGCAGGTGTATGCCTGGGTGGGAGGTTGTGCCGGGTTGTGCTCTGCGTATCGGACTAACCGCAGACCGATACAGGCCGCTAGCGTGACGGACACCATGTCGACCATGGGACTTCGCTGCGCTGCGTCTGTCGGGGAGGGAGTTGATCGTGGGTAGTCGTCCGATCAGCAACACGTACCTCGCGGCGCTGATCAGCGAGGCGGGTCTGTCTAATGCGGCACTGGCCCGCCACGTCAACCAGCTCGGTGCACACCGCAGGTACGGCGAACTGCGCCTGCGGTACGACTCCAGCTCCGTCAACCGCTGGCTTCGGGGCGCAGTCCCCGATGCGCCGACCCCGGCATTGATCGCCGAGGTACTGAGCCGCCGAGTCAACCGGCGGGTCACCGCCGCTGAGGTGTTCGCGGCCGGGGATGCCTTCCTGGAGTTCCCGACCAGCGCATCCGGTGCAGCTGACTCGGCTACCGCCCTATGGAGGCAGACCGTGCACCGCCGTGACTTCCTGACCTATGCGTTCATGGCCGGCGCGGGCCTCGAGGCCGGCTGGCGGTGGGCCTTCGCACCCGCAGCCGCGCAGGTCACCGCCACCGGTCGCCGCCGGGTCGGGATGGCCGACGTCGAGCGGCTGCTGGCCGCCAGGCAGGACTTCGCCGACCTCGACCGCCGGCACGGCGGCGGCCACGCGCGGGCCTGGCTGACCGACTACCTCGATCGCGAGGTGGCACCGCTTCTGCACGGTTCCTACCGCGACAGCGTCGGGCGGGCGCTGTTCGCGGCCGCCGCGGTGCTCACCGAGACGGTCAGCTACATGGCCTTCGATGATGGTGACCACGGCCTCGCACAGCGCTTTTCCATCCAGGCCCTTGCGCTGGCCAAGCAGGCGGGCGATGCCGCGTTTGGCTCCTACGTGATGAGCAACATGGCCGCCCAGCTGGTCTACCTCGGCGAGGGGCCGAAGGCGGCGCAGGTAGCCCGGGCGGGATGGATGACCTCGCAGAATGCCCCGGCAGCGTTGTTGGCCCGGCTGCATACCACCGAGGCTCGTGGCCACGCCCTTGCTGGCGAGACCGGCGAGGTGCGCGCTGCCCTCGATCGCGCGGCGCAGGCTCTCGATCGCGCCGCTACCCAGCAAGCGCCCGAGTGGTTGGGGGCGTCGAGCCCGGCTCACCACGCCGGGTCCACCATGCACTGCTTATTCGACCTCGGCCGGTTCGCTGAGGCCGCTCGCCACGGCCCCGCCGCGCTCGACCTGCCCACCGACAACGTTCGAGCCCGTGCGTTGCACCAGATCCTGTTGGCCCGGGTCCAGGCGGGTCTCGGCGACGTCGAGCACTCTTGCGATACGGCCCGGACGGCACTGCACGCTGCTGCCCGGCTTCGCTCCCGTCGGCTGCGCGAGCGAATCCGTGAGTACCACGGCGGCTTGGCGGCTCACCGAACCGCGCCGGTCGTGCAGGCGTGGCAGGACGAAGCGCGAGAGCTGCTGGCGGCGGCCGCGTGAACGATCGAAGCGGGTGTCTACCCTCGGCCCGACACGGAGCTGACGGGGTCGACTCGGACGCCGTTGTGCAGGTACACCACTCCGCCGAGGGCCCTGGCCTGGAGCGCGGCCTCAATCCGATCGGCCGTGTTGGCCGTCAGGTGCTCGCGCAACTGGCCTGCCTGGAAGAACGTGAACGCATCCAGTTCGTCAGATTGCAGCGTGATCGCAGACGCGTCGTCGAGTACACCGCCGTCGAAGACGTAGCCGAACCATGCCCGGCGCTGGGCGTTCGGAGGAACCCAATCAAGGACGAGCAGCCGGCCCACCTCCCGCTGGATGCCGAGCTCTTCGGCGACCTCGCGAGCGCAGCACTCGTGCGGCGGCTCGTCGGCCTCCAGGATTCCCCCAGGGACGTTCCACCACGGCCGGTAGTTTGGTTTGACGGCGAGCACCGCCCCGCGTGGATCGGTGATGAGCATGCAGGCGGATGCCAGGAAGCTCGGCAAACTGGCGTACCACTGCGCAGGTTCCAACCGCTCCATGCTCGTCACCGTACGCGGCTGATGCCGAGTCGGAGTCATTCACACCTTGCTTGGGGCGGGGTGGGCGTTGCGGCGTGCAACCGTCCAGGTGGGACCTGGTGGGCGACACGCCGACAAACTCGTCATGAGATAAGACCAACCTCTGCCATGATGATCCCCATGGACGGCGGACATGTTCGGAAGCGAGGGCCGAAGCCCGGCACGCGCTTTCAAGGCAACACGGCGGCCTATGACCCGACGTCGGGTAGGCCCTACACCGCGGGGACCAAGATCGACAATCCCGACGAGGCGATGAAGCTCATTCGTGCTGCTGAGGTGGCGGGTCTGAGCGTGGCTGAGGTCATTCGTCGAGCCATCCGGTACATGCCTGTCGACGAGGACGGCCGCCCGCTGTGGCCGAACGAGGACCAAGCTGCGAACGAGCAGCTGCCCCTGGAACTGAACGCCGGCCGCCGACCGAAGGCTGCGTAGGAGACGCGATGACCCGGTAATGAGAAACGCCCCGGCTAGAAGCCGAGGCGTTGCCCGAATAACTGCATACCGTTCGTTACCGGTGTTCAACCGAGACCCCCTACAGGCTGCCAACCCAAGGGTCTTTGGTTGTGCCCCGGCTTGCACACCGGAGGCTTGCCATCAGGCTAGCACTTGCCCGGTGGGCGGGCCGAGTGCTGCCTACAAAACGCGTCTCGTGGCGCTCCGTGGGCGTGCGGCCCGCGTGCTTGGCCGCCCTTGCGCGGTTGGTCGAGACCGCCTCTTTCTCGACTCAGGTTTCCGAGCGTCGCTGCGCGCGACGTGCGGTCCCTGTCTCCCCGCTCTGCGGATGCCCACTCGGACCTTGTCGTAATCCTGCCTGGTTTGCCCGTCTTAGCTATGACCGAATTTCGCCCAGTCGGGCGATCGCCCGTATGTCGGGTGTAGCTGCGGCCTGGTGGGCAACGAGCTCGCCGCCTTACCTACGCCAGACCCTGGCGCCGTTCACCTGCACCGCCCTTGACCTGCAGTTTGTACGCCAGACAGGGTCAATTGCGCTTGGTGAATATGTGGGGGAAGAAATCTTGGCGGCCGGGCGCGACGCGCGCATGGCTGTTGAGTCGTCGGTGTCGTGTCCGCGGCTGCGCGTGGCGTGGTGGGGCGGTTGGTCGTGACCGCGGCGGTGTCGACTTCCTCGTTCAGGCCCGCGGCGGGCGGGCGCCCGGCCGCCGCGCGGGCGGTACCTGCGTCGCTGCAGGGGATCGGCTGGTGTGTGCCGTGTTACGCGGCGGGTCTGCAGGTGCCGGCGGTGGATCCAGTGGCGGGCTCGGCCTGCCGTACGCACGTGCGGCTGCTGGCGCCGCGGCCGGTGCTGCCCGGGCAGCTGTCGATGCTGGACGTCGACCCGGTGCCGCCGTCGCTGCGCGCCCCGTACGACACAGGACAGCAGGAGCCGTGCGGTCCGTGCGCGGCCGCGGGCCTGGACCGGCGCGGTGTGTCGCGCGACGGGCCAGGGTCGCCGCCGTTGTGCCTGTCGTGCTGGGGGCGCCGGCAGCGTAGTGCGCCGCGCCGCAGCTCGCTGACGCCGGAGGAAGCCAGCTGGGTGGCGCAGCTGGCCGAGCAGCTGGCCTGTGAGGCGTGCCGGCCGCAGACGCCCACCACGGTGGATTTGCCGCCGACGGCGGTGCAGGAGCGCCGACATTGGCGGCGCCTGCAGCAGGCCCGGGGCCGGGACCGGTCGCGGCGGCCGTCGCCGCCGCGGCGTACGGGATGTTGGCGGTGCGCGGACGCGGCCTGGATCGCCGCGGCCCGGGCGGTCCATCACGACGACCAGGCGCAGGCTGGCGCCGAGGCAGCGCGCGTCGACGAGCTGCGCGTGGTGCACCGGGCCGCGTTGCGCCGTGTTGCGCGGGCGCAGCGACGGCTGGGTTACGTGCAGACCTGGCGGGACCGGGTCGCCGGGGTGGTCGAGGCGATGCCGCGGCTGACGAAGACCGGCCCGCGGGGCCGGCTCCAGATGCGGCAGGGCCCGGGCGGACAGGGGCGTGCGGTGTGGCTGGTCGCCGACTTCCTGGCCCGGATGGCCGACGACCGGGCCAGGCGCGGGCTGAGCAGCCGGGGCCGACCGCCGCAGCACCCCCTCGTCGTGGCGGTGATGGCGATCGCCGCCGACCCCGCCGCCGGGCAGCGGTCGATGGCCGGGCTCGGCCCGACGGCACTGTTCGCCGCCTGTACGCCCAAGACGGTGACCACGTCCTGGGCGTACAGCGTGCAGGTCGGCGCGACGGTGCGCGACGAGGTGGGCCGCACGTGCGGCCTGGCCGAGCGCGAGGAGACCGGCTTGAGGCGCAGGCGCAGCGTGTACCACTTCACGCCGCTGCAGGAGTCGCCGTTCGACCCGACACCGTTCCTGCCGGCGGCGGCCACCGTCGTGGCCAGACTGCTGCAGCGAGCGGTGGAACTCGTCGACGAGCGCCAGGCCGTGCTCGATGCGGCACTGCGGGAGGCGACGGCCGCGGAGGCGGCGGTGCTCGAGGCTGAGGCGGTCGTGGCGGAACGGACCGCCGAGGATCTGCAGCTCCAGGCCGCGGTGAGCGACCACTTCGCCGACGACGCCTACAAGGCGTTCAAGGCGGCGCTGGCCGTACGGGAGAGAGCGACCCGGCTGGTGAGGGACGCGGGTATGGTGCGGTCTGCCCAGGACACCGACCGGATGGCAGTCCTGCGGGCGGGGCTGTCCAGCGTGGAGACCGCGTTTGAGGTCGCTTCCCGCATGACGAATTTTTACGACCCTCCCCGAACGGGGTCTAGGAGGGGATCTTCTTCCGGTCTTAGGGGTTTGACCTTTTCTACTCGCACAACGTCACCCATAGCCGGTACACGGCGGCCTCACGGCCGGGGTGAAGAGCACAACGGCGGCGCTTCGCGCCCAGCACCGACCAAGACAGCGGCGCAGCCCACAGGGTCTACCCGTCCTAGGACGGCATACAGGGTGTCCGCCACGTCACCGGCCAATCTACGCCGCTCAGCGGTCATGGCATGGGCGAAACCCCTGGCCCGGGCCTTGTCGGGACGGTGGGAGTTCCTGCAGCGGTTCATCAGCGACGCGGCCGCCGACTGTCGTGACGAGCGCCGGGCCACCCGAGCGCGTGGCCTGGCACTGCGGCAGATCGCGGACACCCTCGGCACCCGGCTAGGACCAGGCTGGACAGCTGCGGACGTGGTCCGCCTGGTCGAGCGTCACGGGCTCACCGGCCGCTACGCCGAGGTCCGCACGGTGATCGCCGCCGGCGACGTGCACTCCCCGCTGAGCTATCTCGCCCGAACCTTGGACCGCGCCCTGACCAGCCCGGCCGCGGTCGTACCCCACCACTCCCCCGTCCGTGAGCGCTACGAACGCCAGGTCCTGGACGCCGAGCTGGTGGCCGCGGCCGCCAGCACCGCGGCGCTGCGCGACGAGCTCGACCAGCGCGATGCCGCCGCGGCCGCCGCCCGCACCAGCGACCAGTCCGGCCGGCACGCCGCCCGTGCGGTAGCCGGGGCCGCCAGCAGATCTACCGCGCCCCGCCCGAACCGGTGCAGCGACCCCGTCGACGCCGAGCGCATGGCCCAGGCCCGGGCCGAACTCGCGTCGCGTGTGCCGGTCGCGGTGGACGAGTGCGAATGGCCGCCCACGCGCCAGCCCGGCGAGGGCTTTCCCTCGGATCTGCGTCGAGAGGACCGCTAAGCATGCTCGCCCTGCCGAGCCGTTGTTTGGCTGGTCGGGCTGTGTCACCCCCGGTGGTACCGTCCTTTCAGCGACATCAGCAGGTAGCTGACCAGGCTCCCTTCGTCACATGACGAAGAGCGGCAACGCCGGTGGCACTTTCCGCCGGTACGTCTTGGAGATGGACAGTACGGCCGGTGCCGCCTCGGACACACCGGGTTCCGCCCGGGCGAGCCGAGGGGGAGAGCGGAGTTCATTGGGGCCGATCTCCCCGGACGACAACAGAGTCGTCCGGGTCTGTTCCCGGGCGACCGGATCCAGAGATCGGAGAGATCCTGATGAATGGCGATCCCACGGTAGAGACCGTGCTTCCCCGCCCGGTGACACCGCTGCCCCAGCCAGCGCTCGCAGTGGCAACCCGGAAGCTGACCGACAAACTGGTCGAGCAGTTCAACATGAGCGAGGCGGGCGCACAGGCGTTCGCGCTGGCCGTGGTCGACCCTTCTAACGCACGAAAGGCAGCGGAGAACCCCGAGCGGCTCTCAGTCCCCGGCGGGGTGATCGTCGCTATCCGCACCGACGTGTGGTCGCGATACGTCATGCCCGACCCGCGGAACCCCCGGATCGGGCCGGCTCGTCGCCACCCGGTGTCCGACCTCGTCGGGCGGGGCGGAGAGAGTACCCGGCTGCGTCCGCTGGGCGAGCCGAAGGCCGCGGCGGGTGGCCGTCCGGAGCTGGTCCAGCGGATTCAGAGCCAGGAACATCTGGCCTGGGCCGCGCAGCAGGCCCGCGAGTACATCGTCAGCAACAACGACTGGCGGTCCTCGATCCGGCACCAGGGTGTGATGACCGAGGTTTGGCTGGCAGCGACGACGTTCGATCACTTGGACGACAACCCGAGCGTCACGATCCCGGTGACGGCCGAGGGGTCCAGCCGGATGACGTGTGTTCACGACCTGCTCGGCCTACGGTCCGCAGACATTCCCTACGACCGTGACGAGCGGCGGATGCGCGCCCACATCCGCAAGCTGAACGAGGAGATCGCCGCAGCGGGCTCACCTGACCAGGTGGACAAGGACCTGGCGGTCAGGGCGCGGTGCGAGACGGTCCCCGCTCTGCTGCTCGTCGGCTTCGAATCGCACGGCGACATCGCGGCCGACTTCGGCGTGGCGGTCAAGTCGTTGGTCGCGTTGCGGCACGTGGACTACCCCAAGCCGTGGGGAGCGGCCACCGAGAACGAAGCGCTCGCCGACGCCGTTATCGACGAGCTGCAGCGGCGTGATCTCGTCACGGCCGGCAAGGCCGATTGGCTGTCGGGGGTCCTCACCCCCGAGGAGGCCCAGGCGGCCGGGTTCAGCGCTGACCCCACAGTACGGACAGCGGCGATCGTCCGGCTCTTCACCGACCATGACCCGCGCACACACCAGGCCGTCCGGGTCGCCATCACCAGCCAGAGCACCCGCAAGAACACCAGTCCCAAGCTGCTGTTCGAGCTGGCGACGTCGCTGGTGCTGCGGTCGGTACCCGAAGAGGACGCCCGGCTGCGTGAACGAATCCGCAAGTACCTCGCGGAAGCGTTCAGCAACGAGTTGGCCAAGGAGGACTGGGAAGCCACCTTCCGGGACTCCGAAGAACTCGCCGAGGCCGCCCTAACCGAGGTAGGGGCCGGACGTCCCGGACCTGCAACGCGTGAACTCGCCGCTCGCGGCGCGTATGCGCTCGTCGTCCGCAGGCAGCTGCAGGACCGAGGACCACGAGACGTCGAACCCGAGGACCGGCGCAAGCCGGGCGAGGTGATCAACCGTATGAGGTCGGCGGCGCAGGGGGTGTATCAGCTGCGGCAGGCTCTTGTCGACCTCCGCAACGGTCGCCCGGTCCGGCTGGTGGACGATGCCGGGCAGGTCGAGCGCAACGCCGAAGGCCGCGAGGTGGTAGCTAGGAACGCCGACCTGCGCAACCGCTTCCGCGCGCCGGGAGAGGGCCCCGGACTGGTACCCGCTCCCGAGACCCCGGCCGAGGTTCTCGGAAACGCGCTGACCGCGCTCGGTGGTTCGATCCGCGAGGTCGAGATGGCGGTCAAGAAGGTCGAAGCGGTGCAGGCCGAGGACGGCACGTCAGCGATCGATTCGTTGGGCGCCAGCAAGGCCGACTGTGATGAGTGGCAGAAGATCCTTTTCGAGGTTTTCCAGAAGCTACCTATCTGGAGTAACCGGAGCATTCAGCGGCATGGTGCGCCTGCCCCCGACGAGTTTGCTGTCGACGACCTCGATGCTGACGACGACGACCTCGACGATGATGTCGACGGGGACGACCCGGACCCCGACGTGGAGTAGGACCGGCCGCGTCACCCTCGCAACTGAACTGTGATCATCTCCGGCTCCCGGGATCCCCGGGAGCCGGGGCCCCGGCATCGCCGGGGACACGCGACGCGGGATGTTCGCGACACTCACCTCCGCCTTAGCGCGGAGGGCGGCAACGCCGGTGCCAAGCAGCAAGACGCACCGGTACGCCTTGGAGCCAGCCTTCAGCTCCCGCTGCCGCTTCGTGCCACACCGGGCCAACGGTCCGGAAGGCACACAAGCGGGTGCGCCGGAACCTACCCAGCTCACCCGATGCCGAGCCGAATCCGGCCGGTACGGCGCCACGAGCTGGAGACAGAAAGTGCACAACCCAAACTTCGTCATCGGGCGCGAGCGTCAACTCCGCAACCTGATCAACCATCTCGGGAAGAACGACATCGCGATCGCGGCGTGCGTCGGAGTCGACCCCGACATCTACCACCCGGAACAAGGGCTGCCCAACGAGCTGGCCCTCGCTCGCTGCGCCGGCTGCCCTGCCCGTCTCGCCTGCCTTGCCCTGGCGCTCCGCACCGAAGATCCCGAGGCGCGCGCTGGATGGTACGGCGGACTCGGCCCGGCCGACCGCGACAACGTCGCCGCCCACCTTCGCCTCGACACCCCTGAACCGCCCCCACCGGACCGGGCCCTCGAAGCCGCCCGGCTGCGCACCGCAGGCTGGACGGTCAACACCATTGCCACCCATCTTGGCTGCAGCCGTCGCACCGTTCAGCGGTACCTCCGGGCAGCCGCATGATCAGTTGGCTTCCGAAACCGCAGCCCGGTCGCGGTCCTAGCCGCCGCGGACGTAGTCGCTAGAGATGGACCGGCCCGTCCCCAGCGGCTCCAGCGCCTCGGCAACGTCGTCGGCCTCCAGATCCCACCTCGCTGGCCGCCGTCAGGCTGCCCGCTTTGTCGATTCTTCAGCGCCGTTGCTGCAAACGGATCGGCGCGTATGCTGTAGCGACCTACAGCATTCCTGTTTGGAGGGCTGCAACCTTGGGGCTGTTGTACAACAAGATGGCGGTGGGGAACGGGCTGTACACCGATCACCCGATTCCGGACCTGCCGTTCGTCGACGACTCCCACCTCCCGCTCGACGACCCGGCCGCAGTCGAGGCGATCGGCCGCAAGGAAGGCGGGCAGAGCTGGGGCCGCACGGATCGGTGCAAGGACGGTGGCTGGGTCGCCTTCACGACCGACGCGCTGCGATCGGACCTGGGCTGGGTGGTGCGCTGGCACCCCGAGCACGGCCGGTCGGTAGTGCTCTACCGCGACGAGGACGTCGCCGACGCGTACATGTCCTACGTGGGCGAGGCGCTGCTGTACCGCGCCGGCGGCTACTGGTGGGACGGCACGACCTGGTACCGGCCGGCGCTGTCGTACGACCGGGCCCGGGAGACCTACGTCAACCGGCCGGTCCCGGCCGCGTTGACGATCAGTGCGGCAGACCAGCCGCCCGGCGACCCGGGCAACGGCACACTGTGGAAGATCACCGATCTCGACATCGACATGGTGAAACCGACCGCGTCGCGCCGCTGGCGCGATGACCTGGCACTGTGGGCGGTGCGCCACGACACTGGGCGGCACCTGGCCGGCTGCGTCATCCACCTGACCGCCCCGGAACTCGCCGCGGATCAGCTGGTCGACGTGGCCGAGCTGGCCGAGATCGCCGGGATCGGCGCCAGCACCTTGCGCGCCTACCGCGCCCGCGGCGAGAGCGGCGTGCCGCTGCCCCAGGCCACGGTCGGTGGTCGCGCCATGTGGTCCCGCCCGGTCGCCGAGGACTGGGCCGAAGACCGCCGCCGCTCCTACGACGGCGCCGCCCGGGCCATGGCCGACCGCGATCACGACAACCTCTCGGTCGGGGTGGCCCGGATCTGGGACTACCTCACCAACGCCTTCACCATCGACCTGTGGGACCGCGGCCACCGCAAGCGGTTCACGCTGCGCTGGCGCACCCAGGCCGCCGTGCGCGAGGTCGCCCACGACCTCGCCTGGACCGCCACCGCCAGCCTCGACCGGATCATCCCCCTCGGCGACCTCGGCACGACGATCCACGCCGCGGTGCTGTTCGAGTTCGCCGACTGGCAGCGCACCACACCCAACGAGCAGGTCAGCTACCCGATCAACCACGCGATCACCCGGATGCTCGACTGGCTCATCCAGCACAAGCCCGACCAGGCCCAGGCCGTCGTCGCCCAGATCGTCGGCGAGGCCGAGCGCACTCTGGGCATCTCCCCCGAGATCACCGGTTTCTCCCTGCGCCAGGCCCTCGTTCTGGACGGCAAGCTGCCCGGCGAGAACGCCTACGCCGAATTCCTGAACCTCGCCCTACCCCCGGACAACTGACCGACCAGCCTTGGCCGGGGCGGCGCCCCGGCCAAGGCCCGCCGCTCGTCCCGGTGATGACCGCACAACCGGGCCCGTGAGGTCGACGAAGACGTCGTACCTGCCCCGTAGCGTCAGCGCCCGAGAACCCACATGACGGAGAAGCGTCCATGACCCATCAGGCCCAGCCCAACCCGTTCGGAATGGGCCCCATCGCCGGCGACGATCGCGAGCAGCGACTCACCCATCTGCAGGGCGTGGCCGACGAACACAGCCGCGCCGAGCGCCTGGCCGTACTCGGCGAGCAGGAGCTGCTGGTCGTCGCCGAGCTGCTCGACGAGCTGAACGCGCTCACCAACCCGGACGGCGTCGCCCGTGACGGCTGGGGACGGCTGGCCAGGATGATGGCGATGCGCATCTACGACCGGCTCGGCATCTGACTACCCGATCAAGAGGAGACCGTCATGGACCACGCCCTCCCCGCCGAGAGCGAGCAGGACACCCTGGTCGGGCAGGCGATCCAGGTGCTGACCGCGCTCGCCCGGCAGACCCGAGTACGCGGCGCCGGCACCCCGGACGCGACCACCGAGCCCGTCGACTTCGCCGACCTCGCCGCCCACGTCCTGACCGCGACGGCGGCGAACGTCGGCAGCGTGTCGACGCTGCTCGCCGGACGGTCGGGCAGCTGGGAGGCCGACCTGGTCCGCCGGCTCGTCGACGGCACAGCCGGCGAGGACGGCGACCTGCTGCTGTGGCGCACCGAACCGGTGCTGCTGCAGGAGGTCGACGCCTGGGACATGTTCGGCGACTTCGGCATCAGGGACCTGTACGACCAGGAGTCCCAGCCGGCTGTCGACCGCGCGAACGATCCGAACCTGACCGACGCGCAGGTCGACGCCGCCAATGATCTGGTGGACGCGCTCGAGGCGCTGTGGGTACAGGACCAGGCCGCGTACGTCGAGGGGTACCGAGCCACCGCGGCCCGGTACCTCACCGAGCGCGGCGCCACCTGCGGCGTGGAGGTCGTCGACGCCCTGCCCTCCGCCAAGTGGGACGGCCTGACCGAGTTGGTCCACGAGTACGCCCGCGAGCACACCCCCCTGCCGATGACCGGCGCGGCCCCGGACTGGAGCGACGGCACTCCGGCCGACGCGGTGCGCCGGGCCGGGCTCACCTACACCGCCCGCGTCCAGGGCGGACAGCCGACCGAAGGAGAACAGTGATCATGCCGCTGCCCACCCGTGACCAGATGATCGGCAACGCCCTGCAGGAGATCAATCGGGCGTATGCCGCGCTCGGCGACGCCGCGGACTGGCTGCGCTCGGACTGGCAGCCGGCCGGCTCGTCGCTGACCGATGCCCAGGCCGAGACCCGCGACCGCCTGCAGACAGCGATCACCGAGGCCAAAGCCGCCATCAACCGCGCCAAGCGCTGACCCAGGAGAAGGGACAACACCGGTCCCAACGATCAAGGATGTCGCCGCACTGCCCCCAACTAGCTTGTCGACGCGGCACACCCGTACGGCACGTGGACCGGTGAGCACACGCGGCCGCGGCTGCGCGTTGAGCCACCTGTCCGACGACCCTGACCTGGCCACCAGCAGCGACACCGAGCAGGCACACGTCCTGGCGCACTACGCGGTCCGCGCATGGCCACGGCCGGGCCGGGGCTCGCCGACCTGGCCACCGCCCTGCAGCAGGCCCACGATGCGGCCGACCGGTTGTACCTCGACATTGACGACGAGACCGGGACTGACCAGGATGACCGACCAGCTCACCGCACCGCAGCAAGCTGCCCGCCGACCGCGGCGGCCGTCAGCTGGTCGCCGAGCCCATCCTCGCTACCTCGACGAGAGACAGACGAAGCCCTGGTGCGCCTGCAGGGCCCGCACCTCCCGATCGACGAATATGCCGGGATGAAGACCTTTGAGGTGCCGGCGAGCATCATGGAGCAGCTTCTACTGGGCGTCTTGTCGCACGAGGTCCCGCTCACGTTGAAGCACACGAAGCCAGGTGAACTGGCAATCGTGAGCGACCAGTTGGGCGATGTCCTGACGTGGCTGTGGCAGGCAGACGCGGACTGGGCAGTCACGTTCGTTGCGGACTACCTCGCGCAATCGCGATACTGGGACGCCAACGCGAGCAGATCAATCACCCTTGATCAGCTCGTTGACGGTTTGGCGAGCGTTGTCAGCCTGCCGAATGAGCAACGAGACGCAATGACGGAGCGCCTCCGTCGAGAGGTGCCCCGCCGGTTCGACGATGACGTGACCCAATCCCGCTGAAGTCGGCGCAGGGGCGGTGACCGTCTCACGCTGCCCGCCAGGTGACGGGCACAGCCCGGGCGAGTGGTCGAACGTCCCCGCACCTGCGGCGGTTCGCAAACCTGCCTATAGGGCTCCATCGGGATCGGGCGCGGCCGCCTTTCCGACCATGTCGTGCAAGCGAGTCGGCGGGCAGCAGCGTGCCAACCCGGGGTGCCGGTAAGAAACGTGTCACCAGCCGCAAACGGCGGCGATCACATTCTGCTGGGACTGTCCAGTTAACGGCTGATCTTGGTTGTTGAACGGGTCAGTTGGTGGCCGGGGTGAGCCGGTCTTCGAAGGCGACGTGGAAGGCGTTCAAGGGTGCTTTCCAGCGCATGGTCCACCGGCGGCGGCCGGCGCCGGTGGGGTCCAGGCTCATCAGCGCGAGGTAGACGCACTTGAGCGCGGCCTGCTCGTTGGGGAAGTGACCGCGTGCGCGGACGGCCTTGCGGATGCGGGCGTTCACCGACTCGATCGCGTTGGTACTGCAGATGACCTTGCGGATCTCCACGTCGAAGGCGAGGAACGGCACGAACTCGGCCCAGGCGTCGGACCAGAGTTTGACGATCGCCGGGTACTTCTTGCCCCAGGCGTCGGCGAACTCCATGAACCGCTCGGTCGCGGCGTCCTCTGTGGGTGCGGTGTAGACCGGCTTGAGCGCTCGGGCGATCTTGTCCCAGTCCTGCCGGGCCGCGTACCGGAACGAGTTGCGCAGCAGGTGCCCCACACACGTCTGGACCAGCGTGCGGGGCCAGACCGCCTCGACCGCCTGGGGCAGGCCCTTCAAGCCGTCGCAGACCAGCATGAGCACGTCGGCCACGCCACGGTTCTTCAGCTCGGTCAGCACATGCAGCCAGTGTTTGGCGCCCTCACCACCATCACCGGCCCACATGCCGAGGATGTCGCGGTGGCCGTCGACGGTGACCGCCAGGGCCAGGTAGATCGGCCGGTTCGCGACCTGACCGTCCCTGATCTTCACGTTCACCGCGTCGATGAACACGACCGGATAGACCGGGTCGAGGGGCCGGTTCTGCCACTCGGCCATCCCGTCGATCACCTTGTCAGTGATCGTGGAGATGGTCTGCTTCGACACCTCCGAGCCATACACCTCGGCCAGATGAGCGGCGATCTCGCCGTGCGTGAGCCCCCGCGCTGACAGCGACAGGACCAGGTCGTCGACGCCGGTCAGCCGTCGTTGCCGCTTCCGCACGATCTGCGGCTCGAACGTGCCCGCCACGTCGCGGGGCACCCGAACCTCGACCGGGCCGACATCGGTCAGCACGGTCTTGGCCCGATGCCCGTTGCGGGAGTTACCGCTGCCCCGGCCTTCGGCGTCATGTTTGTCGTAGCCGACATGGTCGGTGATCTCGCCCTCCAGCGCGGATTCCAGGACCCGCTTGGTCAGCTTCTGCAGCAGCCCGCCCTCACCCGTCAACTTCAGCCCGTCACCACGGGCACGGTCGACCAGCATCGCGATCAGCTGCTCATCGGTGGCCGAGCTGCCCGGCCCCTCGGACGGGTCCTGCTCGACGATCGGTTCCGTCGTCATCCTGGCGCATCTCCTCAAGATCGAGATCCGCCGTTATTTGTACAGTCCCCATCTGCTCGACGTAGCCGGCCGCGATGTCCTCGGGCGGGTTGGTGTAGCGGTGAATGTAGCGCTGGGACTGGTGGCCGAGCCGGCGTTCGAGTTCGTAGGCGTCGCTGTCGGTGGCCTCGGCGAGCGCGAAGGCGAACGAGTGGCGCAGGTCGTGGGGCCTCAGCGGGCTGATGTGCCGGGCGGGGTCGGTGTGCTCGGCGTCGTGCCAGCGGCCGATCTGCTCGCAGATCAGGTTGATCGAGCGCGGGGAGAGCCGGCCGTCGGGGCGACGGGAGCCGATCGAGGCGGCGGACAGGAACAGCGCGGCCGCGGCCGGGCCGGCGTCGGCGGGGCGTTCGTGTTCGAGGTAGTCGGCCAGGGCGGTGCGGCCGTCGGAGCCGAGGAACACGGTGCGGCTAGTGCCGCCCTTGCCCCGGACGCCGCTGATCTTCGCCTTCCTCGCCGCGCGCAGCGCCTCCGGGGTGTTCGAGGCGACCTGGTCCAGGTCGAGGTTGACCAGCTCTTCGCGGCGCAGGCCGGTGCCGAGCAGGGTGTGCACGATCGCGCGGTCGCGCAGCGGCCGGGCATGGCCGTGCAACTCGCCGGCCGCGCTGCGGCGCCGGCCCTTGTGCTGGTGGAACCGGGGCAACCGGTCGAGCACGTTCTTGAGCGTGCGGACCTGCCCGGGCGTCAGCGCGCGGGGTTCGAGCGGCGGCAGGGGCAGGTCGCCGACCTTCGCGCACGGGTTACCGTGTGGCAGAGCGGCCGGGTCGTGGGTGCACACCCAGGTGGTGAACCCGGACAGCGAGGCGAGGTGGGTGTTGACCGTCGCCGGTGCCAGACCGAGCCCGCCGGCGTCTCGGTCGGCGGACAGGTGGGTGCGCCAGGCGATCACCTCGCGCTTGACGACGGCGGAGAGCCGGTCGTGGCCGTGGTCGGCGTGGAAGTGGTCGCGGAACCGGGCCAGGTGCAGGGCGATCTTGTCGGCAACCTCGGCCGAGCGGACGCCGCGGACGGCGGCGTCAAGATAGCGGCCGGCCCAGGCCTCGATCGCGTCCGGGGCGGCGAGACCGCCGATCGGCAGTGGCACAACCTTTCGTGAAGGCAATCTGCGCCGATCCGGCCGGGAGCTGATGTCGGCCCCTTGGGCCCCGCGCTTGGGTAGCTGTCACCAGCCCCAAGGTTACTGACCGGTAGATCGGGATAGGTGGCGCCCGTTCCGTTGTCGGCTCGTGGCCCTGAAGCCTGTGCGACAGAAAAGCCGGATGCCTCACGGGGAGAGGCGTCCGGCTTTTGGGCTGATGAGATCACAGGGCATCGATGCCTCGCTACCCGGCTGGGTCAGGGCTGCTGGTGCCGCCGAGTCCTTCCAGGAGTCGCACGATCTGGGCCACGCCGGCTTTGAGCTCGGCGGTGTCGGCCTTGTGTTCGGCGTAGTGCTCCAGCTGCGTTTCGCGCAGCGCGGAGAGAAGGCGGGTGTGCCCGCGCAGCTCGGCCCGGTACTCGGCGACGTCGCGATCGGCGCCGGCGGCGAGAGCGCGGGCCGCGGCGGCTTCCTGCCGCACGATGGCCAGCTCGGCCTCCACGGCCGCGACACGTTGTTCCAGGTCTTCCGGGCTGCTCATGCGACGGGGGCTCCTGCCGGGGCGGTGGGTCGGAGGTAGGTGTACACGGTTTCGCGGCTGACGCCGTACTCGCGGGCCAGGTCGGCCTTGCGTTCGCCGGCGGCGGCGCGCTCGCGCAGCTGGTCGGCCTGTGCGGTGGTCAGTGCGGGTTTGCGGCCGGTGTAGGCGCCGCGGGCCTTGGCGGCGGCGATGCCCTCGCGTTGGCGTTCCAGGATCAGCGCCCGCTCGAACTCGGCGAACGCGCCCATGACCGACAGGAGCAGGGTGGCCATCGGGGAGTCGTCGCCGGTGAAGGTCAGGTTCTCCTTGAGGAACTCCACCCGCACGCCCTTGCTGGTCAGGGTGCGGACCAGGCGGCGCAGGTCGTCGAGGTTGCGGGCGAGCCGGTCCATCGAGTGCACGAGCACGGTGTCGCCGGCGCGGACGAACGCGATCAGCTCGTCGAGCTGCGGCCGCGCGGTGTCCTTGCCGGATGCGGTGTCGGTGAACGTCCGTTCCACCTCGATGCCGTCGAGCTGGCGCACGGTGTTCTGCTCGACGGTGCTGACCCTGACGTAGCCGACCCGCACCGCGTCGCCTCCCTCACCCGATCGAAAGTGTAAGTCTGGACCTTATGGCCTTGCCGGACAGGCGTCAAGAAACCCCGCGTGCGACTCTATCCTGACGCCCGTGACCGGGAGTGGTCGGTGTCGGTCTGGGGTCTACCCCAACCAGACCGCCCGAAGGTCCCGCCGCCGGCGCGATCGATCGCGCCGGGCTCAGCCGTGGTGGCCGGGGTGGGGCGTCGCCGTGGGTGAGCGTGGCGGCGCCCCACCCGTTCGGGTGGTTACTTGCTGGCGTCGGCCAGGGCGGCGATCGCGGTGGCGGCGCGGATGTACTCGTTACGGCCCAGGTCGCCGATGGTCTTGATGGCGAAGGCCTTTTCGAGGGCCTGGGCGTCGGCGGTGGAGATGCCGGCGATGGCGTGGACGGGGGCGTTGACCAGGTCGTGCAGGTCCTGCTGCTCGTACTGCTTGTCGAGCAGCTTGTCGAGGTTGGCGCTGATGGTCATGGCGTTGTTCCCTTCCGTGGGTTACCTGACATGCCACCCGGCCCCGAGGTGTGGGGGCCGGGGACAACCGGGGGTGAGGGGTGTCGCGTGCTCAGTCTTCGTCGCCGCCTTCGTCGTCGAAGATCTCGTCGATTGCCTCGCTGGCGAGGTAGCCGCCGACCAGGCCGGCGCCCACGCCGGCGACGACGGCTCCGGCGCCCATGCCGTGACCGCCGTGGCTGTCGTGGTGGCCTTCGTGGTGGCCGTGGTGGCCGTGGTGGCCGTGCCCGTAGGCGGGCTGCGGCGGGGCGTAGCCGTGGCCGCCGGTGTGGGAGAGCACGGCCTGCTGGAACCAGGAGTCGATGTGCTGCGCCCAGTTGGTGTGCTCGAAGCCGGCGTGCGGCACGTGCAGGGTGTGGTAGACGTCGTGGCCGCCGGTGAACAGGCCGCCGCGCTTGTCGACTTCCAGGATCACCTGCACCTGGTGCGGGCTGGTGACGAAGGTGAGTTCGACCTGGGTGCAGGCGTGGGCGTACTGCGCGGCGGCGTAGAACTCGATCTCCTGGTAGAACGGCAGTGTCTGCTGGCTGCCGCGGATGTGGCCGTGTTCCAGGTCGGCGGACTTGAACCGGAATCCCAGCTGCGCGAAGGCGTCGAGGATGGCCTGCTGGGCGGGCAGTGGGTGGACCTGTACCGGGTCCAGGTCGCCCTTGTCGATGGCGTGGGCGATCGACACCTCGGTGCGTACGCCCATGGTCATGCCGTGCAGGTGCTGGCCGTAGACGGCGGTGATCGGCGTCTCCCAGGGCAGGGGCACCGAGAACGGGATCGACGTGTGCTGGCCTTCCGCGAGCCTGGTCGTGCCGGCGACCTGGACGCGGTGGAACTCGACGGCGGCGCCGAACTCGTGGTCGCCGCCTTCGACCTCCACCCGGGTGAGCAGGGACAGGGTGATCTGTTCGATGTCGACGTCGTGGCTGCCGCCGGTGAGGTTGACCTGCCCGGTCAGCGGATGACCGGGCAGGGTCGTCGGTGGGTTGAGCACGGTGTCGACGCTGGGGCCGCCGACGCCGAACGCGCCGAGCATCTTCTTGAACACCATCGGAACCTCTCCTTTGTGACGTGGTCGCTGCTGCCGGGACGGTTGCTAGCGGTCGGTTCTGCCGGTGCGACCGGCCCGGCGGGCCGCGTCGATGACCGGGTCGGTTTCGTCGTCGAACTGGCCGATGACCTGTTCCAGCAGGTCTTCCAGCGTCACCAGGCCGACCACCTGGGTGGTGGCGGTGACCAGCGCCAGCTGGATACGCCGCTGCCGCATGGTCGCGATCGCGTCCAGCACGCTGGTGTCGGCCGGCATCGACAGCGGCGCGGCCATCAGCTCCCGTGCCGTCACGCTCTTGCCGTGGCTGGTGGCCTTGGCCGCGTCGCGCACGTGGACAACCCCGACGATGCCGGCGTCGGTGTCGGTGACCGCGAGCCGGGACCGGCCGCTGGCGGTGCTGAGCAGCTCGACCTGGCGGGCGTCGGCGTCGGCGGCGACCGCGACGATGTCCTGGGCGGGGATCATGACCTGCCCGACCGTGGTCGACTGCACGCTCAGCATCGCGGTGAGCAGCTCGTGCTCGGCGGCGGCGATCGTGCCGTGTTCCTTGGAGGTCTCCAGCAGCAGTTGCAGCTGCCCAGGGCTGTGGACCTGCGCCAACTCGTCCTGCGGTGTCACCTTCACCGCCCGCAGGCAGGCGTTGGCCAACCCGTTGAGCGCGCTCAGGAACGGGCGCAACACGGTGGTGAACCCGACAAACGGGATCGCCAGCAGTTGCGCGGAGGACTCCGGGTGGCTGATCGCCCACGACTTCGGAGCCATCTCCCCGACGACGACGTGCAGGAAACCGACCACCGACACCGCCAGGACGAACGCCACCACGTAGGCCGCCGTGTCCGGCAGCCCGACGGCGGTGAACAGCGGCTCGAGCAGGTGCGCCACCGTCGGCTTGGCCAACGCGCCCAGGCCGAGGGTGCACAACGTGATGCCCAGCTGCGCACCGGCCAGCATCATCGACAGTTGCCGGGTACCGGCGATCGCCGCCCGGGCCCCGCGCGAACCGGCTGCCGCGGACCGTTCCAGCCGGTGCCGCTTCGCCGCTACCAGGGCGAACTCGGCCGCTACGAAGAACGCGTTAGCGACCAGCAGCAGCGCGGAGATCAGCAGGGACCACCCGGTGCTCACCGCGGCACCTGCCCCTCGTCGGCGGGCAGCACGGTCATGGCGACGCGGTCCGGCACGTGTCGGCGCACCGCGGTCACCGTCAGCCGGGCTGTGCCCTGCGGGCGCGGGTGCCCGTGCTCGTCCACCAGCATCGGCAAGGCAACCGCGACGTGCTCGCCGACGGCGGGGATGTGGCCGAGCCGGGCCAGCACCAGCCCCGAGACGGTGTCATACACCTCGTCGTCGGGCAGGAACACCCCGGTCACCTCGGCGATCTCATCGATGCGG